>CAIPUQ010000625.1 GCA_903868295.1 uncultured Roseiflexaceae bacterium | reverse complement strand
CGCATCTTGTCCTTGGCGCTGTTGGCGTAGTCCACGTTGTACGGTGGATCTGTGAAGACCATGTCGGCTTGGGCATCGGCCATCAGCAGCTCGTAGGTCTTGGGATCGGTGGCGTCCCCACACACCAGCCGGTGCTTGCCCAGCTCCCATACATCGCCAGAGCGCGAAATAGGCGTGACGGAAATCTCGGGGACCTCATCGTCGTCAGTTTGACCGTCAACCGGTGTCTCAATGCCAGCAATGATTTCAGCCACCGCATCAGCATCGAAACCCACCACATCCAAATCAAAGCCAGCATCCTTGAGGTCGGTCAACTCGATTGCGAGTAGCTCATCGTCCCAAGAACCGTTTTCGCCGATTTTGTTATCAGCCAAGACCAGCGCACGTCGCTGGATATCGGTCAAATGCGCCATCGAAACCACGGGAACCTCGGCTAACCCGAGCTTTCTGGCAGCGAGTAATCGCCCGTGCCCCGCGATCACGTTGTTCTGCCCATCGATCAATATTGGCGAGCCCCAGCCAAATTCACGGATGCTGGCGGCAATCTGGGCTACCTGTGCATCTGAGTGTTGCTTGGCGTTTCGGGCATAGGGAATCAGCGCATCGACCCGGCGAAGTTCGATCCGCATATCGGCGAGCTTGTCAGACATGCTGCACCTCGAGCTTTTGACGACATGCGGCGACCTCGTCAAACGACTGACCGGTAGCAGTGAGGGTAACTGCGACGTCGGGATGGTTCTGCCGAAATCGCTTGATGGAGACATCGACGTACTCGGGAGCAATTTCTACCGAGCGACATCTTCGACCGATTCGCTGTGCAGCTAACAATGAGGTACCCGAACCGTTGAATGGATCGAAGACGATGTCGCCATGATCAGTGAATGCCTGCATCACGTGCTCTGGCAACGCCACCGGAAACACCGCCGGGTGATCGATGTCTTTGCCGATCTTTCCCTTGTGTCGCATGACCCTGACCACTGAGTCGGGGATGCGGTAATCCTGTGTGGGTTTGCCGTCGTGCGCCCAGTCGTTCACAGTACCGTCCTTTGCACGCATCGCCGTCGAAGAACCATCAACGCGCAGGTGGGTCTTCTGACCTGCGAACTTGCACGCTACCGTTTTGTTGGGTTTGCGCGTTTGCTTATTGAAGTGGAAGATGAATTCGAAGCTCGGCGCCAGACGTCCTTGCCAGTCACCGGGCATGCCTGGCCCTTGATCCCACACATACCAGGCAAAGCGTCGCCAGTCTTGTGTCCGCATCCAACCGAGCCACTGGTCCCAATACGGGATGAACTCGTTGTCGCGGTGGATCAGACCGACGTTAACCAGCACCTGGGCATCAGCAGTCATGGGTATTTGGGCGAACACGCCGCGCATCAAGCCATCCCAGTCGGCAATACCGCCGGAGGTGTAGCCCCGCTGATTGCCGTAGGGCGGCGACGTGAAACACAGACTCGCTTGCTCGCCCTGCATCAAAGTGGCGACCACCGACGAATCACTGGCGTCGCCGCAAATCAGGCGATGCGGACCCAATTGCCATACATCACCGGGGCGGGAGATGGGCTGCTCGGGTGATTTGAGAACCTCGTCCTGCGCGTTGGGCTCAGATCCATCATCTGCATCGCCAGCATCAGACTCGCTCAATTCAGCGAGCATCTTGGCCAGTTCGTCATCATCGAATCCGGTGAGCAACAGGTCGTATCCGGCTTCGGACAGCTCCGCCAATTCGAGCGCCAGCAGTTCATCATCCCAACCAGCATCCAGCGCCAGGCGGTTGTCGGCGATCACGTAGGCGCGCTTTTGCGCAGCGGTCAGGCGCCCCAGTTCAATGACCGGGACCTCGACCAGTTTCAGCTTGCGCGCCGCGGCCAGGCGACCGTGGCCGGCGATGATACCGCTCTCCCCATCGACCAGGATGGGTTGCGTCCAGCCAAACTCCACGATGCTGGCCGCGATCTTGGCAATCTGGGCTGGCGAATGCGTGCGCGGATTGCGCGCGTATGGCAGCAGCGCATCGATCGCTCGGTATTCGATCTGCAGGTTTGACGTCATGAAATTGAAAAACCCGCCGAGCGTTGCCGCAAGGCGGGTGAAAAATCTTGAGTGGGGGTAACTGGCAGGGGCGGTGGCCTAGTTTTAGGCCGGCGTCAGAACATTTGTTGCCATCAGCGTTTTGCGCTTCTCTCCCGACCGTACACAAACTGTAGACCAAAACTGGGCAAAACGCGACAGGGGTGGTTTTGTCGAATCCCGCCATTCACCCCCATCTCTACGCAGCCATTGTCAACTTCATCTGATTTCATTTAATGCCCCTTATTTAGGTGCAGGCTGACCAGATAGATGGCTGCG
>CAIPUQ010000624.1 GCA_903868295.1 uncultured Roseiflexaceae bacterium | reverse complement strand
TGATCCCGTCGCCGACGCTAAAGCCCTCGCCAGCGTCATTGTCCAGGTCCACGCCAAAGAATTCGTCCGCGACGCTGGTCCCGTCGGCAGCCGGAGCGCACCCCGCTTCGACATGCTCAACCACAAAGCGCTCGGGCACGGCGACGTCCCCCTGGCCGCCATTTTGAGCGCCCTGCGCAGCGGGGGCTACACCGGTCACGTCGTCTGCGAGACCGGCACGTTCGGCACCGTCAGCGCCTCGGCCGCCGCCGATTTGGCCACCCTACGGGCCGCATCCTAGCAGTCTTTTTGGTCATGGAAAAGCGCCCCTGCCGCATTGGCGGCAGGGGCGTTGCGGTCGTCTGGAGTGCTGCGGGCGCCGTCGATCTGCGTCCGTCTGGCGCGTCCCGGGGCGCCTCAGAGCCACGAAAACCGCAGCGCGCCGACGTTTTCGCACTGCCCCGACCCCACCCCTGCGCACCGCTGCTGGAGGCTAGCGCAGCCGAATAAACACCGGCACGGGTACACCGGTTATCTCGGCCCAGACATGCCTGAAGCGGTCGCTGCCGAGCACATCCGCCGCTGCCTGCACGATGGCATAGGCCCGCCGTTGGTGCGGACCATGATCGAGGCGTTGGGCGATATCGAGGGCAATTGCTCCCAACCGGATGAGTTGGACGGCAACCGGTTTGGTCACCACACGCTGCCGCAAGACCTCGCCGCCGACCAGCCTGGCCCGACAAAAGAGCTCTGCATTGCGCTGATGCGTGATACAGGTGAAGGCACGCTGCATCCCCTTCCAGACAATCTCGTAGCGCCGCTCTTGGAGGATCAAGATCTGGGCTTCGGTGAGTAAGGATTCGCCATAATCATTGGGCTCTTCGCTGGAGCTGAACGACCGCAGCGCGCGCCGGACGTCCTCCAACGCACGATTCAGTATCGTAGCGCGATGGACAATCGGCACCACCGCCTGCCGCCAGCCCAACGATGCACGTACGTCGTAACAGGCCGCCACAGCAAATGCGTCGGTCAGTGTTTCGTACAGTGCGAGGGCCTGATCGATATGGGCGAAGCCCTCGACGAGTGCCTGGTCGCGCGCTGGATCCGCAGTATCGAGTGCATCTGCCAGGTCACGATAGATAGTGGCCGCGATGTAATGGCTCAGGGCAGCATATGCGGGTACTTCGTCGGCAGTCCGGTAGCGTAACGCCGCATCCATCGACACCAGTGCCTTGTGGAGGCAGGCGACCTGGTCTTCGCCTACCAGCATCGATTGGGTGCGATAGGCGACGGCCAGGTTGTGGTGGGTCCAGGCGTATTCGAGCGGCACGGTCGCTTCGGTCCGGTAGGAGAGTGCTTCGTGCAGGTGCTCGATGGCCTGTTCGATGCAACGGGCATGCGGGCTATCGAGTTCTTCTGCCAAATCGCCAAAGATGTTCGCCCGGTTCATCAGTTCGCGCGCATAGCGCATCGGGTCGCGTTCTTTGTCGAGGTGCAAGAGCACCGTCCCGCTCGCGTCACGGGCGTGGCCGAGGTACAGGCTGCGTTCGACACCTTCGCATTCGGCGTATGACCGATAGAGCGACGCCAAGGTGCCATAGAGGCCGACGTAGTGCTGTGCGGTCAATTCCGTCGGCAGATAGGCCAATGCATCGAGGCAACTCTTTATGGCCTTGTCGAGATACATCGTACCGCCAGGGAACGCCTCGCGACCGAACTCGTGCAACACATTCGCTTTGTTTTGGCAGATCGACGCATACAACCCTGCATCCAACTGCGGGTCTGCCAGCGCGGCATCGCAACTCGCGATCGCATCGGCCAAGTACGCGCCACGGTCCGCACCGGGCAGCTCTGCGGCTTCGATCATGGCAATGGCCCGCCGGTTGAACAACGCCGCGCGCTGTGGATGCAGCGCCAACGTCGCGTCGTCAATGCGGGCTTCGTGATAATGCGTCGCTGCTGCAGCAATCGCCTGTGCACGGCCGACCCCCACATGGGCCGCGTGGTCGACATACGCATCGGCCAGCAGCATCTGACTATTTACCCGATACTGGGTCCATGTATGCGCTGTACAGGCAGCTGCCAACTGATTCGCCCAGCTGAGTTGCTGCTGGTGCATCCCCTGCGCCCGATGGTACGGGGCACACTCGGACACGATGTCGGATGCCCCTGGGATATCGAGCTGGATCGCAATCGCAAATAACCCCTGCAACTGACCGTATACCGCGGTTGCCAAACCGTAGGTATACGCATCGGTATGGTCTTCCATCACGCGGCAGGCGGCCCACAATATCCGCTGGCTGAGCTGTGCCCGGGCATCGGTGTGCGCCATTTGGGCATGCACACACCCGCGCAATACGCTGTGTTGGCGCCAGCTGTTGTCACCTACGGCGGTCACCAAGCCATGCTGCTCGAGGCGCGTCAGG
>CAIPUQ010000623.1 GCA_903868295.1 uncultured Roseiflexaceae bacterium | reverse complement strand
GTGTGTGTTCACACCAGTACTACCGTCTGACGGGGCCAAAAGGGTACGGGCTAGGCGTCGATGACGCGGATGGTCGCAGCGGTGCCGAAGCGCAGGGCATCGGCATGCAGAAAGACGCCCGCCAACGGCGCGAGGGCATTGGCACTGCCGCAGCCGACACCGGCTGCAACGGCAGCGGGGAGGGTTGCGCCCCGTGCCAGCGCGTCGACCAAACCGGCCAATGTGCAATCACCGCTCCCGACGGGGCTGACTGCGACGATGGTGGGTGCGTTGATGTGCCAGGCACCGGTAGCGCTGACGGCCAGCGCGCCGTCTGCACCGAGGGTGACAACCACGGCACGTGGACCGCGAGCGATGATACTGCGGGCTGCGGTGACGACCGTTGCCTCGGTGGTGAGTGTGGTTGCGAGGGCCTGGGCGAGCTCGTCACGGTTGATTTTGAGCAGGGTGATTGGGGCGTCGAGGCAGGCGCTGAGGGGTGCGCCGCTGGTGTCGACCGCCACGGCACACCGCTGCGGGACCGCATCGATGAGCATCCGGAGATCGGCGGGGCTCACGCCCGGCGGCAGACTGCCCGAGATGGTCAGCCACTCGGCGGTGGCACAGGCGTGTTGGACCGCGGTCTGTATGGTGAGCCACTCGGCGGTGCTGATGGTGGGCCCGGGTTCGTTGATGACCAATTGGTCGGGTGCTGCGGGGTCGGTAATTGATAGGCATGTCCGGGTTTCGCCCCCGATTGGGATTGCCTGCAACGCCAAACCCTCGGCTGCGGCGAGGTGTGCAACCGTTGTGCCGGTGGATCCTCCCAAGGGAGCGAGGGCCAGGCAGGGGGCGTAGAGGGTGTGCAATGCACGGGTCACATTGAGGCCCTTGCCGCCAGCGGCGTCGTGACGCTCGCGCACCCGGGTGACGTCGCCGTGGCGGAAGCCCGGGACAATCAGGGTGCGATCGAGGGCGGGATTGGGCGTGAAGGTGACAATCATGCGCTGGGGCGGATCTCGATGAAGGCGCGGTTTTGGAGGCCACCGTTGAAGCGTGCCATCAGGTCAAAGATGGTTTTCATGAAGCCGTATTTGGCGCCGAGGAGGGCGTTTGCCCGGGAGTAATCGGACTCGTCCAGTAGGCGTGCGGTAGCGGTTTGGGTGGATCCGAGCAGGTTACCGGCGCGGTCGCAGGGACCGAGGGTGACCGCAGGGTTGTTGCGGATGCGCTTGACCTTGCCGGAGGCTTTGCCGGTCATGACGTACATCACGTCGCCGTCGAGGGCGAACCAGACCGGCGTCGCGACCGCGGCACCGGATTTTTTGGTGGTTGCCAGATTGATGAATTGTTCTTTGGAAAGTTCAGCGAAGGACATTTATTTCTCCTTGGAGCGATGACCGCGGCCACGCACGATACCGGCGCGATAGGCGAAGCCAACGGTGAAGCCGATGACCATCAAGATGATCAGGATTTCTTGGATACCGAGTCTCATCCCTACCCTACATTCTACGTACTGCGCATATGAATGGATTGTAGCACGCACGCGTTTGGCATTCTGAGTGGGCGTGCAGTCGGTATAATAGAACAATGACGAGAAGGGCAGTGCCATGACAAACGTCCATGTGTCGGTGCATCCGTTGGTGCAGACCAAAGTAGCGATTCTGCGCGACGAAAAAACAAAACCCAAGATATTCCGCGAGCTGGTGGGTGAGATTACACAGTTTTTGATGTACGAGGCGACGGCTGATTTGCCGACGAGCCCTGTGACGGTGCAGACGCCAATGGCTGCATACCACGGTCAGACGTTGGCAGCGCGGATCGGGTTGATTCCCATTCTGCGGGCGGGACTGGGGATGGTCGACCCTATCCTAGACATGATCCCTACCGCGCAGATTTGGCATTTGGGGTTGTACCGTGACCACGAAACGCTCCAACCGGTGAGCTATTACAACAAGTTGCCCGCCGACCCGTCGGTGGATGTCTGTTTGGTCCTTGATCCGATGTTGGCGACGGGCGGCTCGGCGTCTGCAGCCGTATCGGTATTGAAGCGTTGGGGTGTGCAGCACATCAAATTTGTCGGATTGATTGCGGCACCCGAAGGGGTCGCACTGATGCAGCGCGAGCACCCCGATGTACCGTTGCATTTGGCGGCGGTAGACGAGCGACTCAACGATATCGGGTATATCATCCCAGGCTTGGGCGACGCGGGCGATCGCCAATTCGGCACACGCTGACAGGAGGACGCATGGCAGGAGTCAT
>CAIPUQ010000622.1 GCA_903868295.1 uncultured Roseiflexaceae bacterium | reverse complement strand
GTGTGTGTTGCAACGTCTTCGAGACAGGTGATCCCCGCAGCGATGAGCGCATTCGTCGCGGGCCGACCGATATTCGTGGGGAGCGGCGTGTTCATGGTGGTCCTCAAGCGCAGAACGTACCTATCCACTATACCCCAAGTCGTTTCTTCGATCGCATGACTCCAACGACACAACACACCATGTTCGTGGCTGTCATCCAATGCCGCCGGCCAAAACCATAGTATCCTGTGCACAGCATGCTCCAAGTAAACGTTTTGAGGAATCACGCATGAACGCGCATCAAACAAATCGCTTTGCACGCGAATTAGTAGAGAACGCACTCTTGGAACGCGGTGCTGGTTCTGTGCATACGTCAGAAAATGGAAAAAAGCTTCTCGTTGCAATGAGTATGGACAACAAACGAACGGTTACAATCCAGGTCAAAGCAAAAAACAAAGGGAATTGGCATACCTCTACGAATGAAGGCAGACCCGCTCAGACGATTCCCACGGCAGAAGACAAGTTTTGGATTTTTGTGCAATTGGGAACGCAGCCAAGATACTGGATTGTTCCTGATTGGTGGATACGGGAAATACTGTACAGAGAACATTTACGATATCTCGTTGAGAATGGTGGTCATCGGCCGGTAAATGACAGTTCGGATCATCAATCAGTACACGTTGCCTATATCAGCGAGTGGGAAAACCGGTGGGATGCATTAGGCATCTTTTAGCTTATATCAACTAAAGAATTCAGCCGTGCAATACTACACGCCAATGTATTTCAAAATATGGTCTGCTATGAGTTAGTTTCCTACCCGTTGAGGATGGTACTGCCAAATCCATAGTATCCTGAGAGCAGACCGACGCACAGTGCCAGGATTTGCCCGCATGTCGTACATCATCAGCGGTTGCACCCTCGTCGACGACATCATCTATCCCAACGGCCAGAGTGTCACCGGGCAGCTCGGTGGCTCGATATATGCACTTACCGGAATCAAGCCGTATGCCGACGACGTCCTGTTTGTGACGACGGCTGGCCCGGATTTCGCTGACTATTATGGCGAGTACTACCGGAGAAACGGGCTGTCGATGGCGGGGGTCCAATTCGTCCTGCCACACACGCGCCACAACATCCTCGCCTACGACACAGAAGGGCGCTGGCGCGAGTATTCGAAGCACGGCGTCGACTTCGAACTCACCTGGAGCAACACCTCGCGCATCCAAGCAGCCCACATCCTCCCGCATGTGTCGCCGTTGACGCGCGGCATCTATTTCGAATCCGCCGTGCGCGAGCCTATCTGGCGCGATCTGCCGGCCATCCGCGCTGCCGCCCCACAGGCCAAACTCATGTGGGAGCTGCTGCCGTCTGACTGCGACGCCCCCAATCGCCACGCTGCCATACGCAAGCTCATCCAACGCATCGACATCTACTCGCTCAATTTGCCCGAGTCGATGATGCTTTTTGGTACGACCTCCGAAGCAGACTCCATTGCCGCCATCATCGCGCTCGGCACTCCCTGCTTGTTCCGCGTGGGCACCCGCGGCGCCTATATGATCCAAGACGGCCGCGCCTGGTTTGCCCCTTCCTACGACCTCGACGCCACGGTCGACCCCACCGGCTGCGGCAACTGCGCCACCGGTACGGCGCTCTATGGGTATGCCGAAGGATTGCACCCGCTCCGGACCGTCGTCATGGCCAATCTCGCAGCAGCCCTCAACGCCCGCCAATACGGGCCGTATCCCGTCTTCACAGCCGAATTGCGACAAGAACTCCTCGATCGCGTCGCAACAGAACTCGTTCGTTTGGAAGGGGAGAACTGATGTTTCTCGAGCGTTTTCGACACAAAAAACCAATCATGGCCATGTTGCACCTCAAAGGCGACAGCCGCGACAACATCCTCGAACGCGCCATCGTCGAGGCCGACATCTACGCGGCCTGTGGAGTCGACGCCATGATTGTCGAAGACTACTACGGCGATGCGACCGACGTCGCCACTGTTTTGGCGTATCTGTCCAAACAACGACCGCAGTACATCCTCGGCGTCAACGTCCTCGATGATTTCGCCCAGAGCTACCAACTCGCCGCCCAGTACGGTGCTGCGTTCATGCAGGTCGATTCGATCTGCGGCCACCTCGCCCCTGCCGACGAACCGGCCTACTACGCCATGATCGACGGCTACCGCCGCACCGGATCGGTTGCGGTCATCGGCGGCGTGCGCTTCAAATACCAGCCCTACCTGTCGGGCCGCAGCCTGGCCGAGGATCTGGCCATCGGCATGCAACACTGCGACGCCATTGCGGTGACGGGCTCGGGCACGGGGGTCGATACCGACACGGCCAAAATCAGCGAGTTCCGCTCCCTCATCGGCCAGTTCCCACTGGTCGTTGGTGCCGGCATGACGCAACAGACTGCCCTCGAAAAGCTGGCCATCGCCGATGCGGCCATCGTCGGTAGCACCTTCAAAAACACCCGCAAAGACTCCGGCGAGGTCAGCGCGCTCCACGTGCAGGCGTTTATGGATGTGGTGCGACGGATGTCGTAGGGGCGAGGCATGCCTCGCCCGCAAGTACCCCGCCTCGCCCGCAGGCATGCCTCGCCCGCAAACACCCCGCCTGCACATTTCCCGGCCCAAAAAATCAGTTCGTTGCTGGCAAACAAAACACACATTCACCCATACCACGTTGTTCACCGGATAGTGTGACCATTCACTCCACTTCCCAATACTACGAAGAAAATGCAACACAGATTCGTTCGCGAGTCAGACAGTACCGGTGCAAACGATGACCAATGAATCCCTCAATGTCAATTCACTGGAACGTGCGTTGTTTCGCCTCGAAGAAGGTTGGGAACGATACCAGCGCGACATCAGTGACGCCCAAATCCGCGACGGGTTGATACAGCGTTTCGAATTCACCTACGAAATCAGCCACAAAATGCTCAAACGGTTCCTCGAAGCCACGTCGCCCACACCCGTCGTCTACGACAGCATGAGTTTTGCAGATCTGATCCGATCAGGCAACGAACACGCGCTCCTCCTCGGTACCTGGTCTGAATGGAAAACATACCGCGATATGCGCGCACGCAGTAGCCACTCGTACAACGAAGATATCGCGCGAGAAGTGGTTGACGGGATTGTGCCGTTCATCGCAGAAGCACGGTATTTGCTCTCACAACTCAAAACACGACAGCAATGAACAACGCGCACACATCACCCAGCACCATGCCGGCACATTTGGCAATGGTACGTGCAATTCTCACCACGCATGTTCCCACCCACGAGGTCTGGCGTTTGGATCGCGTGTCACCGGCAGCGCCAAGGAGTTTTCGGATCTCGACCTTGTCGTCATCGGCGAAAAACCGCTTCCCATTGCAGTACATGCAAACCTCGTAGACGATTTCTCCGAATCTGACCTGCCATACAAAGTCGATGTCATTGACTGGGCGAAGACGGACGCTGCGTTTCGCCAGAGTATCCAACGCAATTGCGTCGTCGTGCAGCGGGCGGAGTAAATTGTCAGAGTTTTCAGGTTCGGTTAATAAGAAATAGTACGGCGTTAACCACTATTCAACGCGGCATTGCGTGTTTCGCCACGCACGGGGTTTCCTCTGACACTGCTGACAAAAGTACCCTCGAAGATATTCGAAGTTGCGTGTTTGACATCTGATACAGCCATCTTCGGCAGTATGCACAAAAAAGCCCCGATTCGCTGCATGCAACGAACCGGGGCTAGCCACACCAACGTGATGTTAATACACGCAGGTCTGATTGTGCGTATTGCTATTGGTGCCGTCTGGACATATTGTGTCTTGCCAGTTGACCCCTGTCAGGTCAGCACCCGTCAAATCTGCACCGCTCAGGTTTGCACCGTGGAAGTTCGCACCTGCCAAAAATGCACCACTGAGATTTGCGCCGGTCAGATCAGCAAAGCTGAAATTCGACCACATCACGGTGCTCCAGCGCAGCGTTGCTCCCGACAAGTTGGTATAGCTCATATCGGCACCGCGCGCGTCACTGCCACTCAAATCTGCCCCTTGCAGTTGGCTACTGGCCAGATTGGCATACGCTAATTGTGCATACATCAACTGCGCACCTGCCAGGTTGCTATTATTGATCGCCTTGTTCGTGAGATTGGCAAACGGTCCAATCAAAAAGCCTTGCACGAGCCGCCAATCAGCCGGCAAATCGAGATCTGAGCCGACAATCCCACCCGAGATGACGCCGCGCATTGATGTATTTCGCAGATATGCCCGATCGAGATTTGTATTGGAAAAATCGACGCCATCGAGCACACTATAGGCAAAATTGACGTGTGCAAGATTCGAGTTCGAAAAGTTGATGTTCCTGAAGGTGCTCATACTCATGTCTGAGTATCGAAAATCAACGGCACTAAAGTCCCACCCGACACTGGAATAATCAACACTGCTCAGGTCACTGTAGCGGAGGTCGCACATCGAGGTATTCTCGGGGACTTCCAAGACACAACGGCGCTTTGTGGTTCCACCGTCACCACCACCGCTGGTGAAGATGATGGGTTGCAATGCCGCCATATCCCCGGCCTTGTCACCGCGGTCGACGGTGTCGTTCTGGCCTAATTGGCCGAGACCATTATAGCCCCAGCATTTCAACCGGTCATTGTCGAGGATTGCGCAGGTACTGTCTATACCTGCATCGACTGTTTTGGCGGTGCGGCCGGCACCCAGATTCACTACGTTCAATGCTGCCATTTCACCGGAGTTGTCGCCGCGGCCAACGGTATCGTCTTGACCAAGTCCACCTGCGTCGTTTGCGCCCCAACATTTGAGGCTTTTGTTATCGAGCACCACGCAGGTATGATCAGAAATGCTCAGCGCAACGGCAGTACGCCCTGCCCCGAGATTGACGGGAGCGAGGGCTGCCATGTCGCCACGATTGCCGCCTCTATCGACCAGGTCATCATACCCGAGTTCTCCGCCGTCATTAGCCCCCCAACACTTCAGTTGTTTGGTGTCGAGAATTGCGCAGGTCGAAAGACCATCGGTTTCGACCGCGCGTGCAGTGCGACCTGCGCCGAGGTTGATGGTATTCAAAGCTGCCATATCACCCGCATTACCCCCTCGATCGATGCTGTCATCGGTCCCGAGTTGTCCATGCGCGTTGTAGCCCCAGCACTTGATCTTGCTATTATCGAGGAGAACGCAGGTTGCTGATAACCCGGTACTCACCGAGACGGCGGTCCGGCCTGCACCGAGGGCTACATACCCCAAGGCTGCCATATCACCAGGATTACCACCGCGGTCTGTCGTGTCGTCATAGCCGAGTTGCCCATTGGAATTGTTTCCCCAGCACTTAAGCTTGCCGTTATCGAGTATGGCACAGGCATGGCTTTGTCCTATAGAAACAGCCTTGGCAGTGCGGCCTGCACCCAAGAAGACCGTCCCGAGCGCTGCCATGTCTCCTGCGTTTCCGCCGCGGTCTGTCGTGTCGTTATAGCCGAGCTGACCAAACGTATTTCGCCCCCAGCATTTGAGCGTCCCGTTATCGAGCACGGCACAGGTAACTTCACCACCGGTGCTGACCATTTTGACGGTCCTACCCGTGCCGAGATTGACTGCTGCGAGTGCCGGCATATCACCGGCATTGCCGCCACGATTCACGGTATCGTCATACCCGAGCTGTCCAGACAAATTATCACCCCAGCACTTCAAACTTCCATCGGTCATAATTGCACACGTCGATCCTCCCGCAGAGGTCGAAACTGCTTTGACGGTGTCGGTCGCTGCATATGCAGTTTTGGGCAGTGCATATGCAAAAAACGAGAAAATACACAACAAAAGAACGCCGAATCGTACCAACCGAATCTGTGTCATATTTCACTTCCTTTGGCTAAATCAACAATATTCTACCTGATTTATGTTTTGTTTAATAGATATGTTGCCAAATCATCCTATTTCTCCTCATCGCTGTTTTTCGTTTATTGAGAAAATATTTACAATAAGATGATATTCATACACCATACATATGTCATTCTGTTCGAAACACCTCGATCCGAAGTAGTATTATGATGAGCTCCATACTCACTCACACCTCACCCAGATTCGCTACGATAGTACGAAAGAAAAGGAACACCGTATGCGTTATTGGATTTTAGGGGCATGTGTCATCATCGGGTTGGCACTCATCAACAGTCGTTTTCCGGGGCTCGCACGGTATATGAGCACACAGTATTTCGTCACCAACAGCGGCGCAGCGCAGGAGTGGAGCATGATCGATTTTGCAGACGCACAAACCGTGCGCTCTTGGTATAGCGTCAACGACGGTGTCATGGGCGGCGTCAGCGAGAGTGCAATGACCGCTACCAGCAATGGGACGGCAATTTTCAGCGGGGTGGTCCGGTTCGAAAACAACGGTGGCTTCGCGACAGTCCAGACCGACTTCAACCCGGCCCGCTCCATGGCACTCTACGATGGCCTCAAGCTCCAGGTGCGTGGCGACGGCAAAAAATACGGCGTCTATTTGCGCAACGACACGCGCAGAGTGCTCTATCAGGCGACCTTCGTCACCGAAAAAGACACCTGGCAAGAAGTCCGTCTGCCGTGGAGCGCGTTCGTGCCGACGAGCTTCGGTCGGCAAGTGACGGCCCCGCCCGTCGACCCGAGTGCCATCCGCGCGATGAGCCTGCTGATCGAATTCAAACAACAAGGCCCGTTCGCGCTCGAGGTCAAACACATCGGCGCGTTTGAGGAATAGACGAAAAATCGCGTCCATCGCGTCCCGAAACGTCCCGAAATGTCCCGAAATGTCCCGAAACGTCCCAAACGTCCCGAAATGTCCCGAAACGTCCAGCAGGGTCACACAGCTGTGTGACCCTGCTGGACATGAATCGGCGCATACTGATCCAAAGACCCACGGCATGACCCATAGACCCACGGCATGACCATAGACCCACGGCATGCCGTGGGTCTATGGGTGGAATCCAACGGTACAATGACCTCGAACACACCTACCAAAAGAAATCACCATGCCACAGACACCATTGCACTACCACCTGATGCACCCCGGCGGCCCGAGCCTGCCCGGTGATCCCAATGCGGCATTTTACTTGGATGGCGTCTACCATCTGCACTACATTTTGGCGCACCCGTGGCGCGGGCAGGAATCGTTTTCGTTTGTGCATGTCACCAG
>CAIPUQ010000621.1 GCA_903868295.1 uncultured Roseiflexaceae bacterium | reverse complement strand
TGTCCAAAAGGGCAAACGATTGGTCAGTCGCGACGACGACGCCCCGACCGATGTGACCCGCGAACGAGACCGTGATCGCGGCAAAGATCGCGATCGTGACCGTGGTCGTCGTGACCGATAAAAATCGCATCAAATTGTCAGAATTTTGGGATAAAAATGAGCCTGTAACAACGGACGGAGTCAGGCGATGGACGAGCGACTGATTGCATTCATCCGGGCCTTGCGCGGGCGCGAGGTGCGCGTGTCGATGGCCGAAAGTATCGACGCCCTGCGTGCCCTCGAGCAGATCGACGTGGCCGAGCGCGGCGCGGTGCAGACCGCCTTGCAGAGTAGTCTGGTCAAAGAGCGTGCCGATATGGCAGTGTTTGACGAGCTGTTCCCGCAGTTTTTTGGGGTCGATGCACCGCCGCCGATGCAAACACCCGGCGGTGGGTTGCCCGACGACGGGGCTGCCCAGCTCGAGCAGATGCTCCAAGAGCTCCTCGACAGCCTGGACGATGAAGCGCTCGAACGACTCATCGAGGCGTTGATGGGCAACGGCATGACCCGCGCCGAACTGCGCGACATGATGCAGCAGAAGGATGCGATGCCCGATATGAGCGAGGGCTTGCCGCTGTCGTGGGCCATGCGTATGGCCATAGACGGCATAGGGATGCCCATCGCCAACGAAATGTTACAAATGGTGCTCGACCGCCTGCGCCAGATGGGCGTCGACCCGGCACAGATGAAGCAGATCGAGCGCGACCTGCGTGAAAACCGCGCCACCATTGCCCAGCAGGTGGCCGAAATGGTCCAGGCCGAACAAGGCGCGGGCAAGGCAGACGAGGACCGCGAGGTCAAGCGCGACGAATTGCTCGATCGGCCGTTTGATCAGTTCAGCTTCGACGACGTGCCCACCTTCCGCCGCGAAGTAAGCCGGCTCGCGGCACGCTTGCGCTCGAGTGCGGCATTGCGCATGAAGCGCGCCCAGCGCGGCACGCCGGATATCCGACGCACGGTGCGTGCCAATCTGCGCTACCAGGGGATTCCCTTGGAGTTACGCTACATCAAGAAAGATTTGCGCCCAAAGTTGACGGTCATCTGCGACGTCTCGGGCTCGATGCGGGCGGCGGCGGCGTTTATGCTGTTGCTGGTATATGCGCTCCAGGACCAGGTCAAACGCACGCGGCCATTTGTCTACTACCGGACGATTGCCGACGTGACGAAGGACTTCCAAGAGTTGCGTCCCGAAGCTGCGATTCAAATCCTGCCGGATCGCATCCAGGGCGGGCCGTACCAGACCAGTCTGGGGAGCTGTTTAACAACCTTCCTCAAGGATCACTCCGGTGCGGTGGACCGGACAACGACGGTCATCTTCATGGGCGACGGTGACGATCATCGTGGGGTGCCGCGGGTCGAGGACTTTGTGGCATTACGCAAAAAAGCGCACAAGGTGCTGTGGTTCAATCCCGAACCCGATTGGCGTTGGTACCGCGAGGACAACTACATGCACATCATCAAGCCGCAGGTCGATGGGGTGCATGTGGTGAGCACGTTACGCGAACTGAGCGTGGCGATCGATGGGCTTTTTCGGGTGTAGGGTGAATTTTCTGTGTGTGTGGGCGGAAGCGCACGCGCTTCCGCTTTTTCGTATGCGACACCGTTGCGGACGCGACGCTTTCTCAAAACAAAAAGCACCAACAAACATCCCCTCCATGCAGTACGTGTCCTGCGCGAAGGGGACGTTCGTCCGGTCAACCTGATACCTGTTAACTGAAAACTGATCTCTCTTACGGCGCGGTCGTGAACTTCCAAAATGTGCTTGACGACAACGTCGTGCCTGCGGAGTTCTTGGCACGGACCTGCCAGTAGTAGGCTTTGTTTTTGGTGAGGCCAGTGACCGCTGCGGTACGGGCAGTGCCGGTGCTCTTCCAAGTGGTGCAGGCTGTAGTTGTCAGCGCAATACAGTACTCGTAGCTGGTGGCGCGTGTGCTGGCGACCCATGTGAGCGTGACACTCGTGCTCTGTTTTGTAGCATTATTTACGGGCGATGACTTTGCGAACGCATCTGGCGGCACGCTGACGGTGAACGACCTGTATGATCCGCTATCGGCGAGTATCGTACCTGAGGTATTGGTGGCACGTACTCGCCAATAATACGTTGCGCCATGGGCCAGACCACTGATGCTGGCCGTGGTAGCTGCGCCGGTACTGGTCCAGGATGTGCAAGCAGCTGTCGACAGCGCAATACAGTACTCGTAGTTTGTGGCATAAGCGCTCGCTGCCCACGAAAGCGTGGTTGTGGAGGAAGTAATGCTTTGTCCCACAGTGGGCAGTGTCTTGGCGAATGCGGCAGGTGGTATACGGACGGTGAACGAGCCGTAGGTACCGTTATCTGCGAGCATCGTGCCTGAGGTATTGGTCGCGCGGACTTGCCAGTAGTATGTCGCCCCAGTGCTCAAGACACTGATGTTCGCTGAAGTATCAGAGCCGGCACTGGTCCAGGATGTGCATGCTGCAATTGAAAGCGCATAGCAATATTCATAGCTGGCGGCGTATGTGCTTGCTGCCCACGTGAGGGATAATCCGCTCGAGACGATGTTTTCTCCAACCGGTGGTGACGATTTTTCAAAACTGTTGGGTTGTCCTTGGTCGATAGCCGTTGACCACGTTGTGTACATTTTGAGGTTGCCGTTGGTTCTGTCTCTGTAGCTGATGACAGGAACGTCTGCAGATGTAAGTACAAGGGAGGAAGGTAGCCCCACATCCCCTTCTGAATCCGGGGTCCCGATGGACGGCAGGGAACAGGCCGTATCGTTACAGACAGCGAGTTTCAGGTTAGCGTTCTCGTAATCATAATAACTAATGATGGGGATGTTTGGGAGGTAAGCGCAAGCGATGGATACATCCCGGTGCGCGAGCTGTTATCAAGAGTCGAAATAACTGGTTACGAGCAGGTTGTGTCGTTACAGACGGCGAGTTTCAGACTAGCGTTTCCTTCATCAAAATAACTGATGACAGGGACGTTCGTTGAGCTCAGTGCTACAGAACTATAATTGCCGACCTTACCGCTACTATCAATAGTAGAAATGTCCGGATCGGAACAACTCGTGTCATTGCAGACGATAAGTTTCAGATGCTTATTTGTCTTGTCATAGTAACTGATGACGGGAATGTTGGTGGTCCCTAGTGCAATGGATAAATCAAATCCCACGCTCCCGAGGCTGTCAAGGGTTGAGATTATGGGACTCGTGCATGCTGTGTTATTACAAACTGCGAGATTCAGGTCACCGCTAAATGGATCATAGTAACTGATGACGGGGATATTGTCGGTGGTCAGGGCAAGTGAATAGTACCAGCCAATATCCGCTATCGTTGATATCGTAGGGTTTGTGCACAACGTGTTGTTACAAACGGCGAGTTTAAAATCGGTGCCAGTCACATAACTGATCACAGGGATGTTGGCCGTCGTCAATGTAAGTGCATTGTAATAGCCAGTACTGCTGGTACTATCAATCGTTGTAATTCGTGGGTTGGAACATGCAAAGTCAGTACAGATTGCGAGTTTGAGGTCCCAATTGGCCATATCTTGATAGCTGACGACAAGCGTTGAGGGGCTAATGACGGCAATTGAAGAATAATTGCCAACGCTACGATCGGTAGAACGTGGCAGCGTACGGGAATGGGCGGCTACATCCAGTGGTTTTGAAACATCAGTGGGTACCGTTGTCCACAATGACGGCGTGACTGCTGCACTGATGGCGTTGCCGTTTTGTGTGCCGATACCTCCAAGGGGAATACGTGCCGTATTTACAATGGAATCATCGTCCAAGAGTGCAAGGGCGAGTTTTGTACTAGGGCCATGGAGTGTCACGTCGACGGTATATGAATCCGCACTATCGGATGATGTGACTTTCGAGATGCGCGCATGTTGATCATCACCCGCTGTCGAAAAATCAGACACATCTACGCCGGTCACCGACTCACTAAACATGAGCCGAAATGAAATCGACCGTTCCGTGCGTGCAGTATTATCTGCCGTAATCGACCATACACGGGGAGATGCTGTTGGTTGCGCTTGACCACTTCTGTTCGTCCCCAACAACAGAACCAGACAAATCAATGTGATGCGCAGAATATTCTGCATTGGGTTTCTCCCATGGTGAGTGCAAAGATTTTGATTCTGACAGATATGCATGCATAGCTTGAACGTCTGTAAAAATTAAATATTTTTATCATAACATCCTTCAGCGAAATACTCGTATACGTTGCAGAAGAATACGATGCAGGGTGCAAAAAACCACCAATGAACATCCCCTCCATGCAGTATGTGTCCTGCACACAGGGGACGTTCGTCCGGTCAAACTGATAACTGATAACTGATAACTGATAACTGATCTCTCTTACGGTGCGGTGGTGAACTTCCAGAATGTGCTCGCCGACAGTGTGGTGCCCGCGGTGTTCTTGGCGCGGACCTGCCAGTAGTACGACGTACCTGCGCTGAGGCCCTTCACGGTGACCGTACGTGCGGTGCCGGTATTCTTCCAGGTCTTGCAGGCAGCTTTGCTGAGGGCGATACAGTATTCATAGCTGGTAGCACGCGTACTCGCTGCCCACGACAGCTTGACGCTGGTTTTCTGCTTGGTTACGTTGTTGCGCGGTGTGGTTTTTGCAAACGACGCCGGAGGCAAGACGACGTCGAATTGCCAGGAAGTGCCGCTATCTGCCACGGTGTTCCCATCGGCGTTGCGTGCACGCACCTGCCAATAATACCGAGAGCCGTGCACAAGGCCAGTGACGGTATGGTACACACGCATGCCAGTACTGTTCCAGGTCTTGCAGGCAGCGTTGCTGAGGGCAATACAGTACTCGTAGCTGGTTGCCCCGACCGTGGCATTCCAGTTGAGGGTAGCAGACGAAGATGTCAGGGTTGATCTGTTTTCGGGGGTCAATTTGCGTGAGTTGTCCGGTTGACCGTTATCGACGATGACGGGGCTGAGGGCGTAGCGCAGACCGCCGACAAGGCTGTCGTGATAGCTGAGCACAAAGCGGTCGTCGGAACTGAGTGCGATGGCACTTTTGAATCCCGTTGTGCCGGGACGCCGCTGTATGTTAAAAGTGGGCGTGGTGCAGAGCGTCACATCACAGACAGCGACTTTGATGTAATCGTTGACCATATCGTGGTAGCTGATGACTGGTGTGTCGGATGCGGTCAGTGCGAGTGATGTGCTGTATTCCGTTGGACTCGTGCCCACGTCACCGACGATATCTATCGTCTTGAGTGTAGGGCTGCTGGAGCATGCCGTGTTGTTGCAAACGGCGAGCTTGAGAGTCGAATTGGTGTAATCGATGTAACTGACGATGGGAACATCGGCCGATGTCAAGGCCAGAGACGTAAATCTCCCCACATCGCCGTCGCTATCAAGGGTTACCACCGAATTGCTCGTACACGTTGCATCAGCACATATTGAGAGTTTGAGTGCCGAGTTCCAAAAGTCATAGTAGCTGATGACCGGAGCTCCGGTTGACGTCAGCGCGAGTGAACCGTTCATGGTGCCGAAACTGTCTAGGGTAGTCATGGCGGGGGTCGTGCACGCGCTGTTATTACATACTACGACTTTGACCGCT
>CAIPUQ010000620.1 GCA_903868295.1 uncultured Roseiflexaceae bacterium | reverse complement strand
GGCCGTCATCGACAAAGCACTCGACATCGTCGATGCGTACGTCGCATAAGGAACTACCATGCAGGTCTACAAAAACTTCATCGGCGGCGAGTTCGTCGAATCAAAAGGCAGCAAGCGCATCCTCAATACCAATCCCGCCGACACGCGTGATATCCTCGGCGAAGTGATTTTGTCGACCAAAGAAGAAGCCGCTGCCGCCGTCGATGCCGCTGCCAAAGCCTTCAAAAGCTGGAAGCGCATGCCCGCCCCCAAACGTGGTGCCATCGTCGCCAAAGCCGCCCAGCTGATGGGCGAACGCCGCCAAGAAATCGCCCGCACCCTTACCCGCGAAGAAGGCAAGCTGCTCAGCGAGGCACTGGGCGAACTGCAACGCGCCATCAACATCAGCGAATTCTGTGCGGCCCATGGCCGACGCCTGAACGGCGAGGTCATACCCCTCGAACTGGCCGATAACGTCGGCTATACGATGAAGGAACCCGTCGGCGTCGCAGCCTTGATTACGCCGTGGAACGTCCCCGCTGCCATCCCCATCTGGAAGATAGCGCCTGCCCTGGTCGCCGGCAACACCGTCGTCTTCAAACCAGCCTCGTTGACACCAGCGACTGCCGAGCTGTTGATGCACTGCTTCGTCGACGCAGGGCTGCCGGCCGGCGTGCTCAACATGATCATCGGCTCGGGCGGCGAAGTGGGCAATACCTTTGTCGACCACCCCGATGTGCGCCTGGTGTCGTTCACTGGTTCGACCGACATCGGCTTGGGCATCTACAAGCGGGCAGCAGGCCGTGGCATCCGCGCGCAATGCGAGATGGGCGGCAAAAACCCCGTCATCGTCTGCGACGATGCCGACCTCGATTTGGCCGTCGCCGGCGTCTACTCGGGTGCCTTTGGGTCATCGGGGCAACGCTGTACGGCAACGAGCAGGGTGGTCATCCAGCACGCCGTGGCCGACGCGTTCCTCGAGCGCCTGCTGGCCAAGGTCCACGCCATGAAGATCGGCAACCCGCTCGAGGCCGACACCGACATGGGCCCCAGCGTCGACGCATCCCAACTCAAAACGGTCATGGACTACATCGACATCGGCAAAAACCAAGGGGCGGAGCTCCTTGTCGGTGGCGACAAACCAACGAGTGCCGAGACCGCGCATGGGTTCTTTGTCAATCCGACCATCTTCGACAAAGTACGCACCGACATGCGCATCCACAACGAAGAAATCTTCGGCCCCGTGCTGTCGATTGTGCGCGTCGAATCGTTCGACGAAGCCCTCGACGCTGCCAACTCCTGCGAATTCGGCCTGACATCGAGTATCTACACCCGCGATTTGAGCCGTTCGTTCCGCTATATCCACGAAATCGAAACCGGCATCACCCACGTCAACTCGCCCACCCTCGGTGGCGAGGCGCAGATGCCCTTCGGTGGCCTCAAGAACACCGGCGTCGGCCCGCGCGAACAAGGGACCGAGGTATTCGACTTCTATACCGAGACCAAAGCGGTCTACATCGACTACACCGGCAGCAAGCGCGAAGGCAAACTCTACTAGCCGACGCACCCAAACGGCCCACT
>CAIPUQ010000619.1 GCA_903868295.1 uncultured Roseiflexaceae bacterium | reverse complement strand
CCCTGGCAGACGGCAATGCCCGTGTGTGGACCTTCCCCATGGCACATGCAGTCTTTGTGGTGCAGATCCTGGCCGAGTTGGGTATCACCATCGACACGACGAACCTCGTGCTCCCCGAACCCGACGAAGACGATGATGACGACGCCGAGTACGATGCAGACGACGACGCGTGGGTGTATGGCGACGATGACGATGAGGACGACGATGACTGAGTTCCGTGACATCTACGCCGATGTCGATCACGCCCGCGCCTACGACCAGTTGGTGCGGTGCGAGGATTATCAGGGCAACCTGGGCCGCTACATCCGCATCAACGCAGACCTGAGCCGAGCCCGCGTCCTCGACATGGGGAGTGGGACCGGTCGCGTGGCGGCCCTGATGGCAGATGCGTGTCAATCGTTGACAATCTGTGACCGTGCCCCAGCGATGCTCGCAGTGGCCCGCGAGCGCCTACCTGCCCACGTGCGCATCGACGTCGCCGACAACACCGCGCTCCCCTATGGCGATGGCTCGTTCGACGTGGTGACGGCAGGCTGGAGCTTCGGGCACGCCACCGAATGGCTCCCCGACATCTGGCAAACCAATGTCCGTGCCGCCGTCGACGAGATGTTGCGCGTGTTGGCACCGGGCGGCATTGCGATTATCTTCGAGACGCTCGGGTCAGGGGTTGTACACCCTGCCCCACCGACCGACAACCTACGGGCGTGCTATGCCATCTTCGAGGACGAATACGGGTTTTCCCGTACCGCACTTGCTACCGATTATCAGTTCGAATCGGCTGCTGAAGCGGCGCGGCTGACCGCGTTCTTTTTCGGTGTGGCCATGGATAGCGCGGTCCACCCCGACGGTGGGGCGGTCGTGCCCGAATGGACCGGTGCATGGCAGGTCCGGCGCGCACGGGTATAATACAGACAGTTCGTGTGCGCAAGCACCAGTAGCTGATGAGAAGCCCGTGCATGCGTGAACTCCTGGCAATATGGATGGGCCGAGTGGCAGGGTCACTCAGCCGGCGCCTCGGGCGTGGTGGCGGCACCACGGTGCCCGGCCGCATCGCACGGCGTATCGCACCGCAGATTCTGACACAGTTGACCAATCGACTGCCCCATGGCGTGATTGTGGTTGCCGGCACCAACGGCAAAACGACCACGTCCCGCATGATTGCAGCACTGCTCCAGGCATCGGGATGGCGTTTGCTGCATAATCGTTCCGGCGCGAATCTGGTGACCGGCGTGACCACCACGGTCATCGACGGCGTGCGTTGGAGCGGTGCTTTGCCGTACGACGCTGCGTTGTTCGAATGCGACGAAGCCGCATTGCCGCAGATTATCCGCGAGGCGCAGCCCCGTGTGGTCGTCCTGCACAACCTGTTCCGTGATCAGCTCGATCGCTACGGCGAGGTCGATACCATCGCCGCCAACTGGCGGACTGCGCTGTCATCACTCCCAGCCCATACCATTGTGCTCATCAACGGCGATGATCCCTCGTTAGCGCGCCTCGGTGCGGCACTCCACTGCACCGTCATTCCCTACGGCAACGACGATGTCGCCAGTGCCCGTGGCTCGGTCGAACATCTGGCGGATGCAGGATTTTGCCAATGCGGTGCCGCGTTCGTCTACACCGTCCGATTTTTTGGGCATATCGGGCACTATCGCTGTACAGTGTGTGGGTTTGCGCGACCACAGCCGGTGTATGCATTGAAAAGCGTCGTGCCCGACGCCCTGCGCGGGAGCGCGTTGACGCTCCACATGCCGACACGGGTGGTCGACGTGCAGTTGCCGATGCCGGGACTATACAACGCAATGAACGCGCTCGCCGCTGTGGCAACCACCGATGCGCTGGGGCGTACCCCTGACTATGCGCCGGTCTTTGCGCAGTTCCAAGCAGCCTTCGGCCGCTACGAGGTCATCCAGACACCGGCACATACGCTCGTGTTGGCGCTCATCAAAAACCCCATCGGCGCGAGCGAAACGCTCCGTATGTTGGTCGAGGCATGGCACTCTCAGGTCCGCATGCTCATCATCATCAATGACCGCGACGCCGATGGTACCGACGTGTCGTGGCTATGGGATGCCGATTTTGAGCTCCTGCCCGACCACCTGTCCCACGTCACCGTGAGTGGCACCCGGGCTGCCGATATGCACGTGCGCCTCAAATATGCAGGGGTGCCTGTCGAACGTATTGACACCAACGACGATATCGCAACCGCGCTCGATGCAGCACTAACGAGCCAGCCCGCTGGCTCGACGGTGTATGTCTTGCCTACCTATACCGCCATGCTCGAGCTCCGCGCAGTGTTGGTCGCCCGTGGTTGGGCCCAGCCGTTTTGGAACGACTAACGACGTCTATACGAAAGGATTTTCCTGTGGAATATACCCTCGACCGCCTGCATCGCCAGGCCCGTGAGGCGATCCTGGCGACCGGCCTGGCCAATCACGAGCACATCGAACTCGTCGCCCCCAAGCCCAACATCCCCGCAGACGTCGCCATGCCCGTCTTCAAAGCAGCCCGTGACCGCCAAGTGCCACCACCGCAGCTGGCCCAACAACTGGCCGCAGCGGTCAGCATCCCCGTCGATTCGCTCCTCGCGGCGGTCGTCGCAGCAGGGCCGTTCCTCAATTTTTCGATCGAACAATCCCGCTACATCGCATCCGTGTTGGCCGAAGTCCGCACCATGGGCAACCGCTATGGCAGTGACGACGTCGGTGACGACAAGCGGATTGTCATTGACTATTCGTCGGTTAACATCGCCAAGTTGATGCATGTCGGCCACATCCGCTCGACGATTATCGGCCAAGCGCTGGCTAACATTTTCCGCTTCCTCGGCTATACCGTTATCGGCGACAATCATTTGGGCGACTACGGCAAACAGTTCGGTATGAACATCGCCGCCATTGTACGCTGGGGCAAGCCCGCAGGCCAGGACGAAGAAGCACTGGCCCAGTTGGACAAACTCTATGCGGCCTACTCCAAAGAAGCCAAGGACAACGAAGCGCTCCATGATGAAGCACGGTCGTGGTCGCTCAAGCTCGAGCAGGGAGACCCGACTGCCGTCGAACTCTGGCAGTGGATGGTCAATCTGACGCTCACCGCCATCCAGACCAACTACGACCGTCTCGGGGTGAAATTCGATCATGCCCTGGGCGAAAGCTTTTATGCGCCGCTCAACGAAGGCGTCATCGAAGAAACCCTCGCCAGTGGCTTCGCCCACCGCGACGAAGCCGGCGCCGTGGTGGTGGCTGAGCTCGAAGAAGGTATGCCTACCTTTTTGCTCCAACGCAGCGATACGGGCTCGCTCTATCACACGCGCGACATGGGCTGCATCAAATACCGCATGAGCGAGTTCAAGCCGGACCAGATTATCTATGTGGTGGGCACGCCGCAGGAGCTCCACTTCCGTCAGCTTTTTGCGCTGGCCCGCAAGGTCGGTTATGTGCCCGCCGGTGTCGAGCTCGAACACGTCAAGTTCGGGACCATCTTTGACCAGAGCGGCAAGCCGTTGTCGACCCGTGCCGGCAACATGGTCTACCTGACCGAGTTGCTCGACGATGCACATACCCGCGCCCGCGCGGTGGTCGATGCCTCGAGCCCCGATCTGCCCGAGGCGGTCCGTGCCGATGTCGCCGAAAAAGTCGGCATCGGTGCCGTGATGTACAACGACCTCTACCAAGACTCGAAACGCAACATTACCCTCGATTGGGACCGCATGTTGGCCATCGAAGGCAACAGTGCCCCGTACATCCAGTACATGTATGCCCGTTGCCGCTCGATCGTGCGCCGTGTCGTCGGTGAAACCGCCGACATGCAGGTGCCCGTCTGCGACGCTGCGGTGCTCACTCACCCTTCCGAGCTCGATTTGGTCCGCCAATTGGCCAAACTCCCCGGTGCCGTGCGCGAGGCAGCTGACCGCTATGCAACGTTCGTCATCGCCGAGTGGTGCTACGACACCGCCCGCACGTTCTCGGCTTTTTATCGTGATTGCCCGGTCGTCAAAGCCGACGACGACGCTGTGCGCACCGCCCGTCTGGCCCTCACCGCCGCCACCGCCCAAGCATTGCGCAACGGTTTAGGTCTGCTGGGGAT
>CAIPUQ010000618.1 GCA_903868295.1 uncultured Roseiflexaceae bacterium | reverse complement strand
GCTTGGGCTCGCCGCCGATGTCCAAAATGACGGGTGGCAGACCTTCGTCGACCAAGTTTTTGGCGACCCACGAGCCGATACAGCCCAGTGCACCTGTCAACAGAAAACGTTCGGTCATGGCACCCTCCTCTGGATATTCACAGACGACGTCGTCTCTGGTTATTTGTTGTCTGCGATCAATACTGCAGCAGCGCGATGGCCGATCTCGACGGCGAAGTTGGTGCCGCGGTCCCATGGGTAGACGTGGCTCATGCTGGCCCAGTACAACCCATCCACCGGCGTTTTGATGGGTGGGATACTGCCGCTGTGATTGACCGGCGCAACCGGTTGCGCATAGCGCTCACGGTGGACCCAGGCGTCACGAATCCAGCTCCGTTCAAAGGCCGGATTGACGCGTTGCAAAGCGGGCAAAAACGCCTCGATAATCTCGTCGCGCGTCATAGTCATATACGGATGGTCGACGGGGACATAGTCACCACAGTAGAGGATGTGGTCGCCGTCGTAGTGCTTCGGATCGATGAAGTGGGTGTGCTCCACCATGGCCAGCATGGGGAACTCGGGTTTGGGCGTGTTGATCCAATAATCGGCCTCGGTCAGCGGCTGCCGCAAGGCCAACGTCATCACCATCGCTCCCAGCGAATGGAGCTTTTCGAGCCCCGCCAAATAGGTCGCCGGCAACGACATCACCAGCCGTTTGAGGACCTCGGGGCCGGTGGTGACCAGCACGCGATCGGCATTGATAATCTCGCCGTTGGTCGATGTTGCAAACCAGGCGTTGCCGTCGTAGGTCAAACCGGTCAGCGGCCGGTTGAGGTGAATGGTCGCCCCTTTGGCGCTCAAATAGCTGACCATGTCGTCGGCAAAGGCCTGGAAGCCGCCACGGTAGTACCCCAGTTTGAAGCTACGGGCTTTGAAGCGTGACCACAGCCAGGCCATGTTGACGGTCTCGGCAAAGGTGCCGAACTTGCCGCGCAACAGCGGTTCGATCATGCCGGTGTAGGCCTTGGCGCCCATGACGCGGCGGCTCCAACTGGCGGCAGTTTCACGCTCCAGTGGGCGCCAGTCACGCACGATGTATTTGAGGTAGGCAATGGCAAAGCCAAAGCGCACCCGGTCGAGCAACGGCATCAGCGGCAGCTGTAGCACCTTGATTGGGCTGTCGAGCTGCCAGGTGCGGTCGCGCCACCACTGGACGGTCCGTGGCGCCTCGAAGAACAATTTTTCGCCTTGCCCAATATCGGCGACCAAGCGCCGCAGGTCACTATCGGTCTCGAACAAATGGTGATAAAACCGCTCCAGCGGCCATTCCCAGCGCTCGCTCCCCTTGAAGCCCGATGCCAAGCCGCCCGCACTCGCCGCTGCCTCGCAGATGGTCACTTTGTGCCCAGCAGCGATCAGATCTTTGGCGGCGGTCAGACCGGCATAGCCAGCGCCGACAATGAGTATATGCATAGGGTTATTCCTCTTTCTGACGGGCTTCGACGGCTTTGCCGAAATCGTCCCAACTCAGATGGTCGCGCAACATGTAGTACGCACCGAGCAGGGTAATGGGCAACCACAACGCCACATGCAACACCAGCGTGTAGCCGGTCGCCATCGCCTGCGCGACCCCGTAGCGCTGCAAAATCAAGATTCCCGGCACGTCAAATGTACCCGCATAGCCCGGCGTCGATGGCAGGGTGGTGGCCAGATTGACCACGGCGGTCATCAACATGAGCACCGTGAAGTCGACGTGGAACGGGAAGCCCTGCATCACCACCCAGTACTTGCCCGTCTCGGTCAGCCAAATCAACGCCGACGAGGCGAAAATGACCAGCATCTCGCGTGGGCTTTTGAGCGACTGCAACCCACTGACAAAACGCAGCACGACTTCACTGCCGGTTGCCTTGAATCGTTCCGGCAAAAAGCGCTGGGCGATCCACTCCCACACGCGCACGAACTGCGCCGGATTGGCCGCTAGGTACAAAAAGAACGCCAGCGCCAGTCCAAAGACCAGACTGAACACCGTCACGATTTGGGTATAAATCGGTGGCAACGGTGCAAACGGCAACGTCACAAAAACAAAGACGAGCATAATCAGGCCGTCAAAGAGGCGCTCGAGCACCACCGTAGCCAACGATGCGCTCATCGAAATCCCCTCGCGCTTGCGCAACACATACGAGCGCAACACCTC
>CAIPUQ010000617.1 GCA_903868295.1 uncultured Roseiflexaceae bacterium | reverse complement strand
TCAAGTGCACTGGTCGGTTCGTCGGCGATGATGACTTTGGGCTTGAGCAAGATACCAATAGCAATACAGACACGTTGCTTCATGCCGCCAGAGAGCTCGTGTGCGTACATGTCAAAGACATTGCGCTTGAGGTCAACCGATTCGAGCGAGTCTTTGGCGCGCTCAATCATGGCGTCTTTGGACATGTTGGGTACATGGGCACGGATGGCATCGACCATTTGTGCGCCAATTCGCATAACTGGGTTGAGCGAATTCATGGCGCCTTGAGGGATGTAGGCGATTCGACTGAGGCGCGCCAGACGCATTTCTTCTTCTGACAGCTGCATCAAGTCGACACCATCAACGTCAACGCTGCCGCTTTCGATGCGACCCGGAGCTTTGATCATACGCATCATGGCAAGCGCCATGGTGCTTTTGCCAGAGCCCGATTCACCCACCAGGCCGAGCTTTTCGCCGGCCTGCAGGTCGAGGTTAACCCGGTTCAACGCGGTCGCGCGACCGAGATCGGTGTAATACGAAACCTGGAGGTCGCGTACCTGCAAAATTGCTGACATTGCTTACTCCGTTTTCCGAATACGTGGATTGGCCAACTCGTCCATACCCATGTTGATGAGCGCCAACGAGCTGAGAATCAGCACCATTGCAAATGCCGGCCAGATTGGCCACCACCACCATCCGTTGAAGAACGCGCCCTGTGATTGTGCACCCCAAATCAAGTTACCCAACAGCGGCTCGCGCAACGGTCCGAGACCAACAATCGCCAAATAGAACGACGAGAACACGCCGTTAAAGACTTGGCTGACAAACGCTGCTGCGATAAACGGCAACAAGTTCGGCATGATTTCGCCGAAGATGATACCGCCATTGCCCACGCCCGAAAGCTTGGCCACAGACACAAACTGGCGTTCCTTCATGGACAGCACCTGCGAACGAATCACCAGTGTGGGGGCCATCCAGGCGAGCATCACGACAATGCCGGCCATCGTAAAGATGGTGACGTCCCGCTTATCGAGCGACGACGCGATGATGATTTGGATCATGAAGACAGGGATCGGGGTCAAAATCTGACAGATACCCTTGACGATGGTGTCGAACAGCCCGCCGAAATAGGCAGACGTGAAGCCCAAAACGACACCAATCAACGTCCCAGCGGCACCGGACAAGACACCGATCAGTGCGGTCTGCCACAAGCCTCGGACCATGGCTGCGTACATGTCACGGCCGAAGAAATCGCTGCCGAGCGGCAACTTGCCCGGCCAGTTTTCGATGGCGAAATCGAGCAATCCCGGTGGCTGCTTGGAGCGAACCGACAGCGGGAAGGCATGCTTGGGGTCAACGATGAACAGTCCGGTCAGGGTGAACAAAATCAGAAATAACAGAATCAAAAGCCCGACCAACAAGCTCTTGTTGCGGCGCAAATAGCCACGTATGAGCTTCCAACGACTCGGTTGGATGGGTGGAGCAACGGGAGAAGTCAACGTTGTCATCTGTGCTCCTAATCTTGCTTGATGCGGGGATCAAGCAGTGGGTACAAGAACTCGACGAGCACCATCAAGGTCGCCACCGACATGGTGATGAACAACACAATGCCATAAATCACCAAAAAGTCGTTGGATTGAATCGCCTGGGATAACTTCGAACCAAGACCCGGCAATGCGTACAAACCTTCGACGACCGCACCCGAAGTGATGATGCTACCCAACGCGAGTGCGAACCCGGTGACCTGTGGCAGCATGGCGTTCCGCAGATAATAATCGCGGAAGATCACGCCGCCTTGCAACCCTTTGTGTTCGGCGAAGTTCACGTAGTCTTCACCCTGAATCGTTACACCCATGCCACGCATCGACAACACCCAGCCTCCGACCGAACCGAGGATGAGCGAAATCGCCGGCAATATTTGGTGCCACATCACATTGAGCATGAAGGTGTACGACCAGTCTGGTGCGATACCGGTGGAATATGCTTGCCCGAGAGGGAATAATTTCAATTTAAATGCCAGCAAGAACAGCAGGAAGATTGCCAGCAACACCGGTGGAATGCCCATGAAGAGCACAAACGGCGTCGCAATCGACCGCATCCAGCTGGGCGACTTGGGCCATGCCGCTATTGCACCGAGGAGATTCCCGATAATGAATGACAGTATCGAAGAGACAAACAAGAGCGCAATGGTCCAGGGCAGGGATTCCATGATAATTTCCAACACGGTTTTGGGGAAGCGGTTGAGTGATACACCCAAATCGAGTTGGGCAATACTGCCGATATAGTCGGTATATTGCTCGAACAACGGCTTGTCGAGGCCGAACTTTTTGTTGTACGAGGCCACGATTGTTTCGAGGTCACCCGCAGAGAAGCCACCGGTCCGTGCCAATTCTGCGAAGCGTTCGCGGATCGGATTGCGGTCAGACATGCGTGGAATAAAAAACGTAATGGTCGAGGCTGCCCAAATGACCATAATCAAGAAGCTTATACGCCGCAGGATTAAACGATATCTCACAGTACTCTCCTTGGCTACAGCCAGTGGATAGACAACGCCCTCGTTGTGGCGAGTACTCTACGTTTGCGTTTTCGAGGGTGGGTGTTGGGAATGGAGGGGGGATGGAAACCGTCCGGCATCTTGCGATGCCGGACGGACGACGAAACTGATTACTTGCTAGCCTTCTTGAGGTTCGCAATGACCAGTGGTGACGTCTGTGCCCAGAAGGCACCGTTCACACCACCAGCGACATTGTCTGCCGTTGGCCAGTTGGTCCAGTACGTCTGGTTGTAAGGAATGCGGTGGAGCCACTGGATGACTGGGACGTCGATCTGGTCCTTCCAGTAGATTTCCATTGCTTGCGTTGCCAACTCGGTGAACTTTGGATCTGCGGAACCCAGAGGTGCCATCTCGTCCAAAATCTTGTCGTAGTCAGCGTTCACGTAGCGGGAGAAGCGGTTGCCGCCCGAGGTGGTGCCAATTGCTGCGCTGTAGCGGCTGTGGAACAGCTGCAAAGCGGCTTCTGGGTCACCCAAGGAAGCGCCGTGCCCGAACATGTACAAGCCTTCTTTGCCGTCTGCCATGTTCTGGTATGCATCGGAACCGAAGTTCACGTCAGCATCGAAGCCAGCGGACTTCAGCATTTCGACCAACACCGGAACGATGTCGCTGTGAATGCCTTCGAAGCCGTTGATGACTGCGTTGACGGTCTTGCCGTCTTTTTCCCACAACATGTCGGCGTTCTTGGTGAAGCCGGCTTCGGTCATCAACTTCTCGGACTCGGCGACGTCGTACTTGCGTGGCTGATACTTCTCAACCAGTGCCTTGACACCAGCGGTGTCAACGAACTTCTGCAAGCCTGGGTACAGCGGGAACGGATAGATGGTGGTGACTTTGGCGCCTTCGTAGATGACTTCGTCGATCTTGTCGCGGTCAACAGCCAAGCTGATGGCGCGGCGGACGCGAACGTCGTTGTACGGAGCGATTTGGGTGTTCATCCACAAGCTGTTTGGCCACCAGTCGAGGTATCCGTATGGTGGGTTGTTGCCGGTGTGGGTGGTCACCTTGTCGTTTTGCTTCAAGATGTTGCCGATGACCGATGAGCGCATGTCCAGGGTTGCGTCGTACTCGTTGTTGACAACTTTCTGTGCGACCACGTCCATGTTCTGACCGACCGTGCCACCGATGTTGGTGATCACGACACGCTTGACTTCAGGAGCGCCGATGCGGCCAGCCGCAACAGCCCACCAGTCTTCACGGACGTCCATGATCTTCTGGTTTTCGTCCCAGAGAACGACATTGTACCCACCGGAGTGAGGCATGTCGTTGCCGCCTGCGAACTCATTCACGTCAGCCTGAGCCGACAGAATGTGTGCAGGAACGATCGGAATACCAGTGTCGAACTTCAACATCAGTACTTCGAAGGCGAAGCGAGGGGCTGGGATCTTGAAGGTCACAACGGCCGTCAGATCGTCCACTGCCTTGACTTCTTTGACGTACTGGTCGAACTGAGCATGGTAACCAAGCTTTTCGTTCTTCATCTGGCCTTCGAAGGTGAACACAACGTCCTTGGCAGTGACAGCTACGCCGTCGCTCCACTTGGCATCCTTGTTCATCTTGATGGTCAACTCGGTGAAGTCTGGCTTGGTGTACTCCATGCTGTCTGCCAACCAAGGAACTTCCTTGTCAGCAAAGATGGCATAGTAGGACAATGGTTCCCACAACAGTGCGTTGCCGTTCTGGTGGGTGTAGCCTACGGTTGCCCATGGGTTCGTCACGCCTGGGTTGGCAATCGACCATGCCAAGTTCAGGGTGTCTTCGCGAGCAACTTCAGCCAAACCGTTTGCAGGTGCTGGTTCTTCAGCAGGTGCTTCTTCGGCTGGTGCTGCGGTTGGCTCTGCTGCAGGAGCTTCCTCAGCTGGTGCTGCGGTTGGCTCTGCTGCTGGGGCTGCGGCGCCACCACATGCAACGACCAAGAAGGCCATTACGAGCAGTGAAGCCAGGGCTTTGAAGCGGAACTTCATTCTCTGTCTCCTTCGACAATCATCTACGTCGCTCCCTCTCACTCAACCCCCACCACGTTCGTCATGTCACATGAGAACCTGATGGCTCGTTGAAAAAGAGATGATTTGACAAGCGTATTGTACCCCCTCATCACATCTGTTGTCAATTGTGAGTTTGTTGCGTTCATACGCGTCGCATTTGCCTCGTATCCAGCATCACCTAAACCAAACGCCACAACTCATACAATGAGTTGTGGCGTACATTCCCACCCTGTAGTTCAGAGTGCGTCGGGATGACGCAACAGTCCTCGGGCCGTATACACCTCGGCCGCCTCGCGCACCATGGCCGCACACAATGGAGCAGCAAACTGCTGTTCGAGGCGATCCGCAAGTGCATCGAGCTCTTCACGGCGCGCGCGACCGGGGCGGAGCACGTTGTACATTTCGATAATCTCGCCACGCGGTACGACGGTCAATTCGGCTGCCCGCGCGAAGTTCTGCGCCAACGGCACATAACCAGCGGTGCGGGCTATCTCGGCTTGGGCCAGCAAGGCACTGCGGTGCACCTGCAAATCCTCGATACGCAACGAACCGTCCAGAGCACCCTCGATCGTCACATCACGCAGCGGGCGGCCATTGGCTGCCTGGAGCGTGTCGCCTTCGTTGTCGTAGAGTGGGTAGGTGGGCATTGCTTATACCTCTGGTTCCCAATCGAAGCGCAGTGCCTCGGGCGGCAAATCACGGATTTCTTCACTTTCGCGCCGGTGCAGCAACGCTGTTTTGACTATCAACCGCAAGCGAGCCCAGTTATCGACCGACACCGGCACCGGCGTCGTCATTTTGCCTGCTGCGTAGCGGGCGGCGTTGCGCCCCATAGCCCGGTAGGTGTCGAGCGTCATACTGGGCGACTGCGAAAAGAGCTCGAGATTGTTGAGACGTGCCAAATCGACACGATGGATAATCGATGTGCCACGCGACTGAATCCCAATCGACACACCCGAACCGCTCAACTTTGCACCGACATGACCAATCTCTGCGCAGTCCGACGACCGCCAGATCCGCACGACCCGGCCGATCAGGCCTTCTTCGGCGATACCCGTGAGCACCGCTTTGAGGACCTCTTCGTGGTCGAGTCCACCGATGGTTTTGGTGATGATGCGCCCAAATGCAGGGCCGATAGCCACCACCACCTCGGTGCTCCCACCACGTTTGGCATTGCCATACCCTGCCAGGCTTTCGATGGGTGACCCCAACCGATCAACGATGAAGTCGCGTGGGGATTTTGCTTGGTGGATATGCGACATCTCGTGCCAGCGGGCACCCTCGACCCGATAGCCGGTACCCGGCCCGGTGTAATCATTGGGTTGATTGATGGCACTCTGCACCACAAAATCACGCCCAAAAATCGCGGCAGGTTGGAGGTAATCAGCGGCAATCCGCTGTCGCCCCATGGTCAACAAATGCTCGGCGACATCGGCGAACCCGCGCCGCGCCAATGCGGCCACGACATCGACCATGCTGCGGTCGCCCGCCAAAAAGGCATCGGCAGCAACCAAATCCGGCACGATGTCGCGCACGGGCATGTCGTCACTGCTATGGGCCTGTACTGCTGCCTCGACTTCGTCGTCTGCGATGACTGGGAAGCCCAGTTCGGCATAGACCGCCTGGATTGCCTGCGCGCCGCGGCGCCGGATCGCCTCGGCTTCGTCTTCGGTAATCGAACGCGTCCCGCCATCGATTTGCATGTCACGCTGCAACACGGCATAGTCGTCGAGGTCGTCTGCATCGAAATTGCCGCCGCCGAACATGTTGTCTTTGCGGGGCACGGCACTGTATCCAGAGAAAATAAAATCGGTCCCCGGGATAAACTGCAGCATGAGTTTGGCTGATTTGCGGATCGCCGAATGTGATGCCAGGGCATCATTGCCCGAGGCGACTTCGAGCCCGAGCATCGACGCCATCAAGTTCTCGGCCAATACGGCGCGCACTCCGCCCGGCAATGATTCGGGGAGGGCAATGCACGAAATCGATCCGTTTTGGACGCCTTGGCTCCCGGCACCACGGGTCACGCATAGGCAGCGCGCCTCGAGATAGAGCATCGAACGCTGTTCGGCACTGCCCATCAAGGCCTCGGATCCCGTGCCCGACGTGAAGCGGACTTTCACCCCCCGCGAGGCATACGCCGACGCAAGGAACGCCTTGGACCATGGCGAATCGTCGCCGTCCACGAATGCCTGTTCGGTGCCATAGACCGAGAGTGTCTCGGCATATGTCGTCAAGCCCTTCATGGCGATGCGCAATCCCAGTGATTCTTCGACCGCACATTGGGTCATCACCCCGCCGCGCCCGGTTTGTGCGCCGACGAGGATAGCGAGCGCGTTGAACGGTGCGGCACGGGCCACCCCGACCGTTGTCTCGAGCTCTGCGAATCCGCGCAGCGCGGCTTCGGCGGCGTCGGCAGCTAACAATGCCGGGTTTTCGCGGCGATTGGTGACATGTGCCTGATTGGCGGGGATGCGCCGGACACGCATTTTGGCCAATCCATTCATCATTTCGAGCACGTTCATGTGACGCATAATGTCGACCAGTTTGGCAGGTGTACAGCCCGTTGCCAGGCGCAACACCAGCGCTCGTGGGACATTGATGTCGGCCAGCATGTGCGCAATCGTCAACGAATCGAGTGCCATTGCCTCGGGTGCAACTGCGAGGTCAATCCCGTGACGTGCGATATACACATCGAGGGTGTCAAAGTCTTCTTCGGCGCGACCGTCGAGTTCGACAATACGGCCATCGACGATGCGAATCGACGGCGCAGGGTCGTACGGACTATCTGCAACCATTAGCCCCGCTTCGGGCCATGATTCGACGAATGTCTCGCGATTAATATCACGTTCTTCGAGGACACGAAATCGTTTCAATCCAGCCACTGCGTTCTCCAATCCGGCACCAGAAATCCGACTAGTTTGTACGCAGTGGCGGCGGCCCACTCGTTGCACGAATACACAGCGGTGCATGAATAACAGCAGTAATGGGCATCATGGCAGGCACACGCAGGCGGTTCATCATCACATTGACGGCCAACATGCCCATGGTATGGGCATCGATTTGTACCGTCGTCAGTGCGCTTTCTTCGGTCGATCCGTTCACGTCACCGAACCCCGTCACGGTCATCCGCCCCGGCACCGCGATGCCACGTTCGTGCAAGACTTTGAGGACCCCGTGCGCGATTGTATCGTCGCGGCAAATCATTGCGGTCATTTCTGGGTAGCGCTCGAGCATGCGCTCTGTTGCTGCACGGATACTCGCATCGTTGTTCGTACAGGGTTCGATGTAGTCTGGTGCAAGGCCATGATCGGCCATTGCATGCAAAAAACCGTGAAAACGGTAGCGCAAATTGGGTATGAACGAATCTTGGCCACCGATCATCCCGATGTGGCGATGACCCGTCGATATGACGTGACTGACCAAGTCGTACATACAGCTGTAATGATTAATCTGCACCGCGTCTGCATACAACGTATCCGAAAACATGCCGACCAAAACGACCGGAATACCCAGATCGAGCAGTCGTGCATTGAATTCGCGGTCTGCCTCGGTCGCAATAACCATGGCAGCATCAAATTGACGTTGTGCGAGGTTGGTGAGTTCTTCATCGATAAACATCGTTCGTTCGACCAGCACGACATCACATTGCATCCGGAATTTTTCGATGATTTCTGTGGTTCCTTGGATCAACCGGTGGACAAATCCCGAAGACATTGCTTCAGAGTTTTCGGTCTGGTCGACCACGACGGCAATCCGCCGCAAGGGTTTTTCGCTTACTCTGATGCGGCGCTGATAGCCCATCGTCTGCGCGACTGCCGCAACACGTTTGCGCGTCAGAGCGTTGATACCAGGTTTACCACTCAGCACCATGGATACTGTTGCGACCGATACATGACACGCACGGGCAACGTCTTCGATTGTGACACGAGCCTTTGGCATGGCAGGTAACTACCTCCTGAAAGGATCGATAAACGGACAGTCAGTTGATTAACGCTATTATACGGTCAATCCGGCACCTCACCGATTTCGGGGATACGAAACGGAATATGCTCTGCCGAATAATCTACACTGCTCCGATACTCACGCGGGGACATCCCTACTTCGCTGCGAAATACCTTGCTGAAATAACCCGGATCGTCAAACCCCACCGAAATCGCAATATCCGTAATACTTTCGTCGCTTGCTCGTAATGCATGGCATGCTTTTGCGATGCGGTAGCGAGCCAAATACGTCCAGGGTGTGACGCCGAGTTCATTTTGAAACACCTGGGTCAGATAACTTTCGCTGACACCTGC
>CAIPUQ010000616.1 GCA_903868295.1 uncultured Roseiflexaceae bacterium | reverse complement strand
TGCGAACTCCGGCTCGGCTACTGCGACAGCCTGGTATGGCGAGTCGAGAATACCGCGCACGTTAAACCGCGTCTTTCCGCGTCGGTAGATAAGGTCGGTTGCAGCGTCCGAAAAGAACGCTCTGGTATCTGAACTGCTATAAACCGCCATATCTCACCGCCCACATTTCGCTAGTTGCGGTTGGCCCAATCCGCGATACATCGCCAGAGAACACCGACCTAAAGAGTCGATCCCACTCGTGATACGGTCTCGCAGACGGGTGAAGATTCACGCCGTCCCAGTACGTCGGATAGTCCGCCGCAGCAATCACTATTGTTCCACGACACACGCGCTCAAGTTCTTTCAAGCCGGGAATTATATCCGGCTCAAGAACGTGCTCGATCACGTCAATGCACGTGACGACATCGAATGAATGATCCTTAAACGGCAGTGCAGTAATGACCGCGTTATGTACACCATCGCCGCACAATTCCGGCACGGCTTCAGTGCCCACCGCATCGAATCCCATCTTGCGCGCTGCGGTCAGTAGTTCGCCGCGCCCGCAACTAACATCGAGAAGAGAACCCGACAACGTGTCCAGCACAGAGACCACCGGGAAAAGCCGATCGTCTGCCATGCCATAGTGCGAGTATTTTTTATAAACCTCGCGGTATTTCTCAATCTCTTTTTGGCGGGCGTCCACGTTTCTTTTCCGGTGAGAATACTTCGGTTAAAAAGTCTTGACGAACATATTGCACGGCCATTTGCCGTCCAATGAGCCATCGACCAAAGCCATCATCGACATCTACCACACGACCGCGCTCTAGAGTTTGGCCGTTGTAAAGTCTTGACCGGATCATTTCGACTTTCATAAACCTTGAAACACCTTTGTTAGACAACCGGACGCCACACGAACCTTCTCGGGTTCTTTCATGTAATCACGAACCTTGACCCACGCTTGGATGTTTGACACGCCATCCTCTACGCGCAGATCGCCATTTTTGCTGTGCCAATATCTGCGGCTCGTCATGTAGTTGTCGCAGCCGCAGATGTAAATCTGCTCGAATCCAAGATACTCAGCAATCCATACGGCAGTGCCGCCGCTGAATCCGAAGTCTGGGCAGATGCCAGACCAAATATCGCACGCATCCTTGTGGTGCGAAATCACCGGAGCGTGACCGTTCAAGATCGGCCACAGTTCTTTGTCTTGGTAAACGATGTAATCCAAATTAAGCAAGAGAGCGTGCTGGTTCACTCCAACCAACACGCCCTCTCGCAGTAGCAAAGGCCGCACCGCCTTGAGGTCATCCACCAAAGCGGGGCCACCACCGAGGACAGCACAACGCTGCCCCCGGTGACGCCCTTGATATGCGGCTAGATCAATCACTATTAGGTCGTGACGATCTCGTTGCACTCGGCGAACGACTCGGGGTGACGCACCGCGAAGTCGCAGTCGTGGAACGCAACCACGCGAACCGTACCGGCATTGCTGCCCGTGTACTGGTCAACGAGGATGTCGATACCCGACCACTGGCCGATCAGCAACTCGCTCCACACGCCGAAGATCATCGCCGACAGGTTGCTGCCAGAACCCTTCGTGAGGTTCGACGGCATCTGCTGGGAGACGACAATCGGGTAGCCGTAGAGGTTGTTGACATCGGGGCCGAGGATGAAGTTGCCTTCCACGCCGGAGGTCTGCTTGCCGGTCGAGGCCAACTTCGCCTTGACCTGGCCGTTCGTCAAGAACGCAGCGGCACCGTTGAGCGCGTTGTCGATATCGACTTCACGCACAAGGCTCGTCACCATCGCCCACGTGGGCGCACCGCCGTTCGTCGCGAGCGTCACCGAGCCAATGCCCGAGGTGTTCAGCACGCCGGTCGGCTTGTTGCTGCCCGAG
>CAIPUQ010000615.1 GCA_903868295.1 uncultured Roseiflexaceae bacterium | reverse complement strand
TTGCAGTTTTGGTGTTTGCGTTGCTCGGAGCTATTTTTGACCCATTGGGCTACACCGCTCGACGAACGATGCTCCAACCACTCGCCGAGCGTACGAATGTCGACATCCATCGCCTCAATGGCATTCATGAGGGTATGCAGGGAACCAGCTGGGTTGTCGGCCCTGCCGTTGGTGCATTTTTTATTGCGCTGGTTGGCGCCGCGAACTCGTTCTGGATTGTCAGTGTGTTCTTCCTGATTGCTGCGCTCTCTGCCGCATTCTTGCGCGAATCTGATCTGCGCACTTCTTTCGCCGAGCCTGCGGAGAAAGCGAGTAACTTCTCAGACTTTACCCTTGGGTTTCGCAGGCTGTGGAGTGATTCCTTTCTACGCACGCTGCTCCTGGCAGTTTTGGTGCTTGCGGCGATTTATTTGCCCACCGAATCGATTATCTTGCCCACCTATTATGAGTCGATTAATCAGCCGCTGGATTTGGGGATTGTTATTTCAGTTTTGGCGGCTGGTTCAACCATAAGCTCATTTGCCTATGGCTGGCTCCTGGCGAAAATGGGTAGCAAAACCCTCATTCGCATCACATTTATTGGCGCATCCTTGGGAACCCTCGGGATGGCGTTTCTGCCGCCGATTGGTCTGATGCTGTTGTTTGCGTTGATTCTTGGGTTTTCGTGGGGGCCATTCACTCCCTATTTGATTTCGAAGATACAATTGCGTTTTCCACCGCATGAGCACCCCATGGTGTTTAGTGCCCAGACATCAGTATTCTATGCCGCACCACCGATTGGAATGCTCTTGGTCGGGTTTGGGGTAGAAAAAATCGGTCTTTCGCCGACATACTACGTGCTGGCGATAACAATGCTTATTGTTTCTGTGTTGGCGCTCGTCTCTACGCCAATTCGGACCGAAAGCGAAGTCAACCACACCACGGCTGGCTGATGATTGGTTGTGAATACTCGTGTAGTCCCACCGTGCACCCGGTAACAGGGAATTTTAAAGTACGCACGTATGAGAGGTGCCAAAAGCCTGCGAAGTCAACAGAAAAAGGGTGCGAGGCAAGTGCCTCACACCCTTTTTTGCGAACTGTGCGTTGCGGACTAGTACCAGAACAACGGTTTGCCGAGAAAGTCTTTGACTCGGGCTTTGTAGTTTTCCGAATCGTAGAACTGTTCGGTGTCGACCCGCTTGACGCCCTGCAATGGGGTGTCAGCAGGAACGGTGGTGTAGACGCCATTTTGGATGGCGACCATCAACCCGCTGTGCCCCTTGAGGAGCTGATCGACGGCCATGTTCCCGTATGAGAAACCTGCCATGCGATCGATTGCATCAGGTGCACCCGAACGCATCAGGTAGCCGACCGTTTGGTTGACGATATCGACGCCGGTGATTTTTTTGATTGCATCGCCGGTAATCTGACCAATGCCGCCGAGCTTCTTGTGGCCGTAGGCGTCTTCTTCGCCGTATTCCATCGCCTGACCATCGATCATGTGCGCACCTTCGGACATGACCATGATGGCGTAGTTCGATGGGTTACGCTTCTTGTCGGCGACTAGCTGGTGGGCCAATCGTTCGATGTCGAAGGGGACTTCGGCGATGATACTCCGGTCTGCATCAGCCAAAAAGCCGGAAACCAGAGCGGTCTCGCCACAATTGCGACCAAACAGCTCCACCACTGCGATGCGCTCGTGCGAACCGGTCGGGGTGCGTAGTGCGTTGATGAACTCGACCGAACGGGTAATTGCGGTCGAGAATCCCAAGCAATAGTCCGTCCCAAAGACGTCGTTATCCATGGTCTTGGGGATGGCAATGACGCGTACCCCTTCTTGATGCATGCGTACGGCATACGAAAGGGTGTCGTCGCCGCCAATAGGAATCAGCGTGTCGATGCCCAAGTGTTCGAGCACCTTGAGGATGTGTGCTGTTGCGTCAGCAGTGTTTTTGGGACCACTATGCGTGAAGCGCCCTTTGAGGAAATCCGGCATCATCTTTTCGGAGACGCGTTGTGGATTGGTGCGTGAAGAGTGCAACGTCGTCCCGCCGTAGCGGTCAATCGTGCGGACATGCAATGGGGTCAGCGGGGCAGCCCATTCTTCGTTGCCTTCGGGGTTTTCCAAATTATAGTTGAGCAACCCGCCCCAACCGCGCTTGATGCCAATGACTTCAACGCCGGCATCTGCGCAACGATTGACGACGGCTTTGATTGCTGGGTTCAACCCTGGGACGTCGCCGCCACCGGTCAAAATACCTACTCGCACAATTGACCTCCATCACTCAATACGACTTCTATGCGGACTACTCAGGTGAATGAGCAGAAATCCCAATCAGAAAAAGAGCGCCGGGTCGCGGATACGTGTCATACGTAGATGCGCGAGCGCCGGCGCTCATATGTGCAATTTCAGACGAAAGGCTTAGCCGCCACCCGCACCGAAGCCCATAATACCACCCTTTGTCATCGCATGCACATCGAGCAGCTCATCGATGCGTTCTGCACTGAGGAGCCCCTTCTCCATCACGACTTCTTTGATGGTCTTGCCTGTTGCCATGGATTCTTTGGCAACCGCAGCACCATTTGCATAGCCGATTTCGCGGTTGAGGGCGGTTACCAGGATGGCATTTTTGGCCAGCCAGCCCGAGGCTTTTTCACGGTTGGCGGTCAGACCGACGACACATTTGGTGGTGAATGCGTTGATTGCACCAATCATGACGTGCATCATCTCGAACAGATTGTGCGCAATGATGGGCATCATGACGTTCAATTCGAGCTGACCGGCCTGTGCTGCCAAGGTAACGGTATGGTCACACCCCTGTACATGGAAGCATGCCATGTTGAGCATTTCAGCCAGCACGGGATTGATTTTGCCGGGCATGATGCTCGAGCCGGGTTGTACCGCAGGCAGTCGCAGTTCATCGAAGCCCGTCGCTGGGCCAGATGCGAGTAAGCGGAAGTCGTTGGCGATGCGGGTCAGGGTGATACACAGCGTGCGAATGGCGCTCGAAAAGTCAGCGGCATCGGCCATGTTTTGCATCGACTCAAACAAGTTGCCCGAGCTCCGCAACTCTTGCCCGAGCAATCGACTCAATGTAGTTACCATGCGTGGGTGGTATTCGGCGTGCGCATTGAGTCCCGACCCAGTTGCGGTTCCACCGATACCCAATCGTCGCATACGGGCTGCAGCAGTGGCCACGCGTTCGCGGTCATTGCGGACCGCGAGTGCATATGCACCGAATTCTTGGCCCATGGTGACCGGTACCGCGTCCTGGAGGTGTGTGCGACCGGATTTCACCACATCGGCGAATTCGATTGCCTTTTGGTCGAGGGCATCAGCGAGACCGTCGATAGCCGCCAACAACTCGTTGACACGCCACAGCGCGCCCAATCGGATCGCGGTTGGGATGGTATCGTTGGTGCTCTGCGCCATATTCACGTGATCGTTGGGGTTCACCGGCTTTTTTGCATCCTCGAGGCTAAAGCCGAGGATTTGGTTGGCGCGGTTCGCCAGGACCTCGTTGAGGTTCATGTTGTGGCTGGTGCCGGCACCGGCCTGGAACGGATCGACGACGAACTGTTCGCTGTGTTGTCCGGCAATTACTTCGTCGGCGGCGGCAATAATTGCGGTAGCGGCGCTGGCATCGAGCAATCCGAGGTCACGGTTGACTTCGGCAGCGGCACGTTTGATGACGGCCATTGCCCACACAAATGCAGGGTATGGTCGCAATCCACTCACGGGGAAGTTGTGTACGGCACGCTGTGTCTGTGCGCCATACAAGGCACTCGCTGGTACTTGGACCTCACCCAGTGAGTCTTTTTCGATTCGAAATCCTTGCGTCATCGTTACATTTCCCTTATGCTGACGGCACACCAGCCTGGCGTGTCGCAACGTTCGCGCGCCATAGTAGCACGAATCACCCGTTTCGTCGAACGGATACGTAGGGGGAGCTTTGATGAGTATCCAATCCGTTGCCGTGGTCGGTTGTGGGGTCATGGGTGCGGGTATTGCGCAGGTCGTCGCAGCAGCCGGGTACCGTACCATCGTCTGTGAGCAACTCGATGCGCCGCTCCAACGCGGGCTTGCCCGCATCAGCGATGGCTATGCGCGTTCTGTCAAAAAAGGCAGTATGACGACCGAGCAGGCCGATGCCGCCTATGCCCGTCTCGTGCCGACACTCGATCGTCAGGCGTTGGCGCAGGCAGATGTCGTCATCGAGGCCATTGCAGAAGTAGCTGAACTCAAATACGAACTCTTTCACGCACTCGATAGCATCTGTAGCCCTTCGACTATTTTTGCGTCAAATACATCATCCATCCCCATTCATCTGATTGCACAGGCGACCACACGCCCGGACCGGGTCGCTGGGTTTCATTTCTTTAATCCGGTGCCGTTGATGCAACTCATCGAGCTCGTATCGACACCTTTTACCAGCGCGGCAACACAGGACGCATTGCGACAGATGGGCACCACACTCAACAAAACCGTTGTTGCGGTCAAAGACGAGAGCGGCTTTATTGTGAATCGGTTGTTGATCCCGTATCTCTTTGAAGCAGTCCGCCTGCTCGACGCAGGGGTGGCAGACCGCGACGCCATTGATACCGCAATGAAACTCGGCTGTGGGTATCCCATGGGGCCGTTGCAGCTGCTCGATGTCATAGGCCTTGATACTGCGGTATCAATCGGTGATGTGCTGGCACGCGAACTGGCAGACGAACGCTTGTCTGCGCCCCAACGGTTGCGAGCCATGGTTGCCAATGGCCAACTTGGTCGAAAATCCGGCGGCGGGTTTTATCCGCTGGCATGATGATTTTGCAGGTAATACATATCTCATAGGCAAAAAGGAGTCCCCACATGAGTCTCTGGACACGATCGAATATCGATGGCGTTGTGACCTTGACCATCAACAACCCACCTGTCAACGCATTGAGCATGGCGGCTGTGGCAGAGTTGGCCGAGTCCTTGGCACATATTGCGCATGATCATCCCAAGGCAGTCATTATCACTGGTCATGGTGACCGCGCCTTTGTCGCAGGCGCCAATATCAAAGAAATCAACGCATTGCCCGATGTCAACGCAGGAGCCGCCTTCGGCGAAGTCATGTTGCGCCTCGCAACAACCATTCGGACCGCTGCGTTCCCCGTGATTGCGGCCATCAATGGAGTTGCCTACGGCGGTGGGTGCGAGCTCGCGCTCATGTGCGACCTGCGTGTTGCGAGTTCAACCGCCCGGTTAGCGTTGCCCGAAGTGACCCTCGGCCTGATGCCGGGCTGGGGGGGGAGTGTGCGCGTTACCCGCCGTGCCGGCACGAGCACTGCGTTGTTGATGGCGTTGACCGGGGATCCGATTGATGCAGATAACTGCCTGCGGCTGGGCCTGGTCGACATCGTCACCGAACCTGCCGAATTGCATGCCACTGCCACGACATTGGCGCTCCGCATCGGTTCGATGTCGGCCAGTGTGGTTGCAACGATCAAGCGGACCATCTATGCGGGTGCCGACCAGCCCCTCGAGGATGCACTCGCTGCTGAGTGTGCGACGTTTGCCCACATCGTGGTTGCACCGGATGCAAAAGAAGGCACAGACGCGTTTTTGAATAAACGTGCGCCACAGTGGAAAACATCATAAACCCGATAGGTGTACCGTTGGCGGGCGGCGGTGAGCAGTGCTTGGCGACATTTCTCGACCGCCCCAATCGCTTTGTGGCTATGGTACAGCTCGCTGATGGCACCATTACGAAGGCGCATATCGCAGATCGAGGCAGGCTTATCGAGACCCTCCAACCGGGGGTATGTATCTGCCTGGTGGCACGCCCCGGCGAAAAACGCGCAACCCAATGGCAAGCCGCTGCCGCCCAACGTGCCGATGGCAGTTGGGCGTCGCTGGACACCTTGTTGCCCAATCGTCTGATGAAGCGCGTGCTTGCAGCCCACCTCATCCCCGAACTCCCTATGTATACCGATGTACGCAGCGAAGTGAACGTCGGCGCGAGTCGGTTTGACTTTGTCCTCACCGGTGGGCCACAAGATATTATTCTCGAGGTCAAATCGGCGGGGAGACTCCACCCAGACACTACGACTGCATCGGTTCCTGATGCCCCTAGTAGTCGTGCTGCACGGCATGTAGACGAGCTCGCTACACTCGCAAGTCAGGGTCAACCGACCGTGCTGGTTGTCGTTGCGCAAGCGACGGTGACACGCACCGCGATTGATGGCAATATCGACCCCGTCCTGGCGAGCGCAGTCCGCAACGCACAGGCAGCTGGGGTCCAGGTGATCGGTGTTTCTGCGCGCTTTGACCGAAATGGGTTATACTTTGAACATACCGTAACGTGCATAATTCATCAATCGCTGAATCCCTGACAACCGCGCAGAGGAGGCTGATATGTTTGCTGGCAATACCGAACAACGGAGTTGGTATTATTTCGACTGGGCTGTTTCGGCGTATTCGACGACCGTCATCGCGGTGTTTTTGGGACCATACTTGACGAGTATCGCAAATGCAGCTGCCGAAGGCACGGCGGGGATGTTGTACCCATTTGGGCCGAATATCCCGATTGCCGCAGGATCGCTGTTTGCCTACGTCACGTCACTGTCGGTCTTTTTGCAGGTGTTCTTTCTCCCCATTCTCGGTGCGGTCGCAGACTACACGACATTGAAGCGCCGGATGATGGGGATTTTTGCATACATTTGTACCATTGCCGTCATCCTTTTGTATTTTTTACAAGGGACGAATTATCTGTACGGAGCCGTTCTGTACCTGATTGCGAATCTGACGTTCGGGGCATCCATGGTGTTCTACAATGCGTTCCTTCCCGAAATCGCTGGACCGGATGAGCGTGATGCCATCTCGTCGCGCGGCTTTGCATTCGGTTACTTGGGTGGCGGCGTGCTTTTGCTCCTCAACCTTGTGCTCTTTACGATGCATGACACGTTTGGGATTGACAGCGGTATGGCAGTGCGGATTTGTCTGGCGTCTGCAGGTGTCTGGATGGCAATTTTCTTGCGCATCCCGTTGACACGCCTCCGGGTGGGGAATCCTGCCAAAGAACTGGCACAGGGGCAATCAGTGCTGAGTGCGGGCTTTCGTCAGCTGCGTGAAACCATCAAAAACGCAGGACAGTACCCTCAAACGCTGCTCTTTTTGGCGGCCTATCTGCTCTACAATGATGGTGTCCAGACAGTCATCTCGTTGTCTTCGCAGTTTGGCACCGAAGAACTGGGCATGGAGTCGCAGACACTGATTATCACCATTCTGATGGTGCAATTTGTGGCGTGGTTCGGAGCTTTGGCTTTTAACCGCATTGCCCAACTCACCGGTGCGAAACGTGCCATTGTGATGAGTCTACTGGTGTGGACTGGACTCACCTTTGTGACGTACTTTATGGCCAAGGGGAATGTTATGCAGTTCCTTGGCTTGGGTGCAGGGATTGCGATTGTGCTTGGTGGCACGCAAGCCTTGAGCCGTTCGTTGTTTGCCCAGATGATCCCCGCAGGCAAAGAAGCCGAATACTATAGCCTGTATGAAGTCAGTGAACGTGGGACGAGCTGGATCGGACCATTGGTGTTCGGTTTGGTCTTTCAGTTCACTGGATCGTATCGCCTGGCGTTAGTCATGATTGCTGCGTTTTTCGTGGTGGGGTTGGTGTTGTTGTTGTTTGTGAATGTCCGTCGTGCAATTATCGAAGCCGGCAACACGCCGCCGGCGGTCGTCTAGCGTATTGAGGAACCCATGACAGCCAAAAAAGAGTACAAGACCCTAGGCAAACGTCACAAAATCATCGATGGGCCCGAGAAGCTCTCTGGTTCGGCACAATACACGGGCGACATGCGTCTGCCGGGTATGCTCTATGGCCGCCCGGTCTTGAGCCCGTATGCCCACGCAAAAATCACCGGTATCGACAAAAGTGCAGCCATGGCTGTGCCTGGCGTCGTTGCGGTTCTGACTGCGGCTGATTTGCCCACCAAAGACCGCCCGGTCAATTCCCGCGGGAGTGCCGTGTTGGCACACGACGTGGCATTGTTCCGCGGACATCCGGTGGTCGTCGTCGTCGCCGAATCCGAGGCAGCCGCCAAAGACGGTGCCGATGCCGTCCTCATCGACTATGAGCCACTGCCGGTCGTCAGTGACATGGAGGCGGCTATTTTGTCGTCTTCACCAGTCATCTGGCCCAACGGTTTGCCCAAAGACGGCATTGACTTGACCGCAGCTCACGCAGCAGTCGAGAAAGGCGCCGACGAAGGACATCGCGAGCCATCCAATCTGCACGAAGAAACGAAGTTCAATCGTGGCAATGTCGATGCAGCCATCAAAAGCGCTGACATCGTCATCACCCGCCGCTACACGACCCCCATCGTGCATCAAGGCTACCTCGAGCCACATGCCGTTGTAGCCGACCCACACATGATGCGTGGCGAACTCACGGTCTACACCAGCACCCAAGGCCAATTTGGTGTCCGTGACGAAATTGCCCGACTCTTGTCGATGCCCAAATCCAAAGTACGTGTTGTCCCGATGGTTGTCGGTGGCGCCTTTGGTGC
>CAIPUQ010000614.1 GCA_903868295.1 uncultured Roseiflexaceae bacterium | reverse complement strand
TGTCGCTGCGAAAGCAGATCGGCTGGTGTCGGACACCGACATGAAAACCATCAATGATATCGTTGCACTCACGCAAGTGCCGTCGACGACCGTCGGAGAGCTCGTCAGCACCATGACGCTCCAACGTAAAATGTACGAGCTGACCCGTGGCGTGATTACACCCATTGCTGATGCCGGGATTCAGTTGCGCGCAGGCGAAGCCGCGTATTGGGTCGAGCAGGTCGGCTTGTACGAAGAAAAAGTAATCCGCCGCGAGACGGTAGGCGGGAGTCGAGGCGTGTCTGTACGGATTATGCGTGGTGTTTCGTACCGCTTTGGCAGTAGCAAAGGGCAATCCGTACCGATAACGGCGACGGTCGAGGTGGCCCGTGGTGAGCTGGTGATTACGTCGCATCGGATTGTGTTCAAAGGTGACCGACGAACTGCGACCATTGCAGTCGATGATATCATCGGCGTTGATCCGTACACCAATGCGATTGTCATCCACGCCGAAAAACTCAAACAACCGATGCAATTTCGCTATCTCAACGCAGAATCAGCAGAACTCGTGGCGCAAATTGTGGCATATGTGATGCGCTAAGCCGGTTTCGCCACGGGGTTTGAAACGGTGCCATCGACTACATCTGCAAGCGATGTATTGTCGAGGATATTGGTCATTGCGATGCGCACGTCGAACATCACTGCACGCAGCTTGCAGGTTGCTTCGTCGGGGCAGTTGCACGCCTCGTACGCAATCTGAGACACGCAGCTAATCGGTGCGAGCGGGCCATCGAGGGTGCGGATGATTTTGCCAAGCATTATTTCGTTGGCGGGTTTGGCCAGTGCGTAGCCGCCGCCAATCCCCATCTTGCTGTGCAACATGCCTGCATTTTTGAGGGCCAACAGGATCTGTTCGAGAAACTTGACGGGAATGCGTTCGGCCGCAGCGATGGCTTTAATCTGCATCACTCCGGTTTTTTGCTGGTTGCCTGCGAGCAAAATCATTGCACGCAAACCATATTCGCCACGTTTCGAGATGCGCATCGCTGGTTCCTTGACTGCGAGCGACAACATGCATTGTCGCTCGCCTGGAGAGTGCTAGAGGCTGATTGCATGTCCAGCAGCAGCTGAACGGTACATAGCATCGACAATATCGGTCACTTGGAGCGCTTGGCTCGCCGTACAATTGGTCGACTCGCCCGTTTTGATGGCATTGATGAAATCTGCCGCCTGGCCGATGCCGGGTTCTTCGTTCTCGTTGGGCATCCAATCCGGCGACCAACTCAATAACATGTCGTGTTGTGCCTTGTTGATTTTCAGTGGGAAGACATCCAACCCCGCCTCGGTCCCGGACAACGAGATGGTCTCTTTGGTCTCGGGAACATTGAGTGCCCACGAGCATTCGAGGAGCATCGTAGCACCGTTGTCAAAGCGCACAAATGCTGCGACTTGATCTTCGACGGTGAACTGTTGATAGTTCCACTGGCCCCAGGGATTCACATTGGGCTTGGTACCGAGATGTTGCGAAAGGGTAGCGCTTACTTCAACGGGTTTGGGGTTGCCCAGCAAATAGAGTGCACTATCGAGCGTATGGACGCCAAAATCAATCATGGCGCCACCACCTTGGATGTCTTTGTGGACGAACGACCCCCACGATGGGATGCCTCTGCGTCGCAACGCGTTGACGCGTACCATGTAGATATGGCCGAGCTCCCCACTATCGATGACTTTTTTGGCAGCTTTGACCTGCGCGCGGTGACGGTAATGAAACCCAACCGTGAGGATCTTGTTATTGCGCTCGGCAGCGGCAATCATCGCACGGCCTTCCGCTGGGTCGAGTGCCATGGGTTTTTCGCAGAGAACATTGATGCCTGCGTTGAGTGCATCGATCGATGCTGGGGCATGATACTTGTTCGGCGTACAAATCACGACGCCGTCGAGTTGTTCTTTGGCAAACATCTCGCGGTAATCGGTGTACAAGCCACTGATACCGAACTGCGTACCGACTTCGGCCAGTGACGCTGGTACAACATCTGCAAGCGCAACAACTTCGCAATCCGTGTTTTTTGTGAAGCACGGAAGGTGCCGATTGCGTGCAATCCCCCCCGTTCCGATGACCCCTATGCGTACGTTCCCCATCATTCACCTCACTGTGTTTAAGCGGGACCAAAACTGTTGTACACCATACCGTCCGGTTGGTATCGTGCATTCCCAAATGCCAACATCGGGATAAACACGTATGGAAAAAAAACTATCCCGACGGTATACCATCCTGATTTGCCAAAAACGCGTGAAAATCCATGTATCATGCGAACGCTGTAGATAGACGTAGCGATGCTCAGTAGAATAGAAATTGTACTGAGCCAAAATGGTTGGTCGGCTTGGACTGTGCCGGTCATCAGTTCATACAGCGACAGGATTGTTTGCAATGTTGTACCACTGAGGACTATCCACCCCCACAGCGCAGGACGCTTGATCATGCGCAAATGGACGAACACCCCATAAAACGGCACCAACAACGCCCAGCCTGGATATCCTGCTTTGGTTCCTATCTTCCAGTACGAGACAGCCATCAAGATGGACAGCAGTAGTGTAAGTCCCAGCAGACAAGCGACTGCTGCGACACCAGCGGCCGCTGCAAGAGTAGTCAGTTCGTCCATATGTACCTCGCTGTACTGTGCTAGTTTGCAGAATAGGATGCGCTACCGAACGCAAGAATCGGGTAAAACACAAAAGGCAGAAAGATCAGTCCTACGGCAAACAAACCGCCTTTGCCGAATCTGCGTGCAACGCCGAATTGAATAATCACGTACATGACAAACGTGACGAGGCCGACAAGGCTTGCATAGGTTGGCTCAGAGGTTTGATCGCTGGCTGCAGTCGACGTTCCAAAAGTAACGATCAGTGCATAGACAACGGCAAAAATTGTCCCTTGTCCTGCGATTTTTGACCATTGGTATGGACTTACCAATGGGATAAACGCATAGATACCCGTACGACCCGCCTTGTTGAAAATACGCCACAGCGAAACAACCACGATTGCAAGCGATACAAAAACGCCAGCCAGTAAACAGAAGAATGCAGAAACACCAATTGCTGCAATAATCGCATTTGAAAAATCGTCCACGTGTTTTTCCTTTAGTTGACGAATCAACGGGCTATCGTACAGACATATACGAACTGAAGACGTGTATCCAGTTGTAATTGTTGCGTATTCCTATCATAATGCAAATATCACCATTATATGAGGAAGCCGATGGATTTCAGCACATTGTTTACCGTCCCGCATTTGATTACGCTTTTGACGTTGACTGCACTCGAAATTGTGTTGGGCATTGATAATGTCATCTTCATTGCCATCCTGTCTGCTCGACTCCCCAAAGAACAACAGAACAGCGCTCGCCAGATTGGGTTATTGACCGCGTTGGGTACACGCGTCTTGTTGCTCTTGTCGTTGACCTGGATTATGGGACTCGTCGAACCGCTGTTTGCTGTGGCCGGCAAAGAGTTCTCAGGACGCGACATTATTCTGCTGGTTGGTGGTCTCTTTTTGCTTGCCAAGAGCACCATGGAGATGCACCACAGTCTAGAGGGCCACACCGAAACAGCAGTAGCGAGCAAAGCCAACACGTTTTTGGTGGTTGTCAGTCAGATTGCCATTCTTGACATCGTGTTCTCGCTTGATTCGGTCATTACCGCCGTTGGTTTGTCTGGTGAAGTACCGATTATGATTGTGGCAAT
>CAIPUQ010000613.1 GCA_903868295.1 uncultured Roseiflexaceae bacterium | reverse complement strand
TTCGCCATCAACGTTCGACGCATTGCCGAGGGCTATATGCGCGACATAGCACTTGCTGAGGTGTTGAAACAGACGTTTGCCCACGAAGGAATCGCGCAATGATCGATAGTGTGTTCTTGGTCATTGCCGTTGCAGCGATCCTCATCGGGGGAATCTCCGGAGCGCTCGGTGTTGTGCTTGTTTTGCGCAAACGGAGTCTGTTGGGGGATGCGATTGCGCATGCCACGTTGCCGGGTGTTGCTCTTTCGTATTTGCTGTTTGGCAAAGATCCGTTGATGTTGGTCGTAGGGGCAAGTATCGCCGGCATTATCGGGGTGGCATTGGTTGTCTTGATCACCAATACAACGCGGTTGCGCACTGATGTGGTGATGGGGATGATGCTCGCGGTGTTCTTTGGCGTCGGCATGGTGTTGCTCACATACATCCAAAAACTTCCCACAACCGGTCAGGCTGGGTTGACGTCATTCATCTTTGGCCAAGCAGCAGCAGTGGTATGGGATGACGTGGTGTTGCTTATTGCATTTGGGGCGCCCATGCTCGCCGTCGTGGTGCTTGCCTGGCCTATCATCCATGCATTTTGTTTTGATCACGCATGGGTAGAGGTCCGTGGCTTGCCGGCATTTGTGGTGGATATCGTGTTGATGCTGTTGATAAGCGTAATAATCGCACTCGGGTTGCCCATGGTTGGTGCGTTGTTGATGAGTGCGTTGTTGGTTGCGCCAGCGGTCGCCGCACGGCAGTGGGTCAAAAGTATGTCTGCCATGATGGTCCTTGCAGCCATTATTGGCGCAAGTGGTGGGCTTGTGGGTGCCTATCTGTCGGCGACCTTTGAACGTGTCCCAACTGGCCCAACGATTGTCTTTCTATGCGTCATGGTGGCATTGATTTCGCTCGTGATTGCACCGCGCGTACGCACGCATGTACGCAGGGGGCCAGCATGATTTTGGTCGATTTGTTTCTGACAGGTGTCGTTGTATCGCTGGCTTGTGCATTGCCGGGTTTGTGGCTGATGCTGCGCGGCATGTCAATGCTCTCTGATGCGTTAACTCACTCGGTGTTGTTAGGCATTGTCGTGACGTATTTCATTGTCGGCGATGTTTCGTCGCCGTGGATGTTTATTGGTGCAGTGCTGAGTGGCATTATCACCGCAGTATTTGTTGATCGCCTGCAACAACGCAACGTCAGTGCTGATGCTGCCATTGGATTAGTGTTTGCAGGGATGTTCAGCTTTGCAATCATATTGATTACGCAATTCGCAGATGATACACATCTCGATCTCGATGCAGTCCTGCTGGGCGAGATTGTCTTTGCCCCGTTTGATCGCATGGTCATTGCTGGGGTCAATCTTGGCCCACGTGCCATGGTCATGAACGGCATTGCACTCCTGTTGAGCACCGTGTGTATGTGGGTATTTTGGAAAGAACTCGTCTACACGACCTTTGATGCGACGAGTGCCGTGTTAGTCGGCTTTTCTCCAGCAGTTATTTCCATCGGATTAGTAACGCTGTCTTCGTTTACGGTGGTTACTGCGTTTGACGCAGTGGGTGCTATTTTGGTCGTCGCATTGATGACCGCAGCACCGGCGAGTGCGTTCTTGCTGACGTTTCGACTCAAGACAATGGTGTGGTTGACGATGCTTCTCGCCATGTCGGCCGCCCTAATTGGCATGGTGGCGGCGATGTGGCTCGATGTCTCAGTCTCGGGTGCAATGGCGACAGCGGCTGGTGTCCAATTTGTGGCGGTGTGGTTGTTGGCGCCCAAACGTGGGCTGATTGCCCGTGCATTCGAGCGCCGGGGATTGCGCCACGAAGTCGTGTTGCTTGCGCATTTGATGCATTTGGCGAGCCACCACATCGATGCCGAACCGCACCGCGTTCATGCATCGGAGCAGTGTCTGCGCGAATTAACGCAGCGCGGCTGGATCGACGAACGTCGGATGCTTACTGCGTCAGGGTATGCCCGGTTGAACGACGTCGGGACGCGCAAGTGACCGAAAACCGCAAAGACTCAGGCACCTGGGCGCTGATTGATTTCGCCGTGCGTACCCTCACGATGCATGAGTTCATCGTACGTACCTCATTCGAAGATTTAACCGTGATGAGCACACTGATCCCGTGTGCTCCACGGATGGTCTATGAAAATGTTCGATACTAATACTCGTTTGTAATTGTGTACGTGTTCATGCGTGGCTTGCGGCAACGGTTCTGTACGCGTATGGACACTCTATGTACTCATTCGATCAGCTACAGGCGTGGCTTGGCCACGACCGCATCAGTCGCGACGGCGTCTCGTCTGCCGGATTCGATGCACCGACACAAAAAAACGATGTACTCGGCAGGCTTGATGCCCTGCCAGGCAGCGGCGAAAACCGCGAAGCATCGCCTGTCGCTGCTTGATGGTTCGAATGCGGAATCACGTTGCATACACGTGCTGGCAGGGGTTCGGCATGTCCGAAACAATACCCATTACACCGTCGGGCTACAAACACTTGACGAATTTTCTGCGGAAGTTCATTGTGTCGTAAGCAAATTTTTCCAATTGGAGTGACACATCACAGCATGAAGCTTCCTTAATTTTCGTCTTTTTTATCAAAAAAAAGTTCCATATTTCGTGCGATAACCAAGAACTCAAAGTAGAGAAACATGTGCTCGGTGTAGATTCATATGCATCAACATGCATCCATGAATCACGCAAATCAGATAAATTGTACGGTAAAAACGTTTTTTTCCTAAAAAAGACCACTCACGGTGCATAAATTCCTGATTTCGATATCCATTCTTGTCTTCTTCCTGTCGTCGCACTCGTATGCATATAGGAAAAAATTCAGATTACCCCCTTGAAATAATATTCCATTATGCTATATTTTTATCAATTATTTCTTCGCCATTACATATATTCTTGCGCATAAAGCCATACACACGTATCGGAGTCCTTATGGTTTCTCGTCTTTGGTATTGGTCGTGTGCCCTGGGTGTAGTGTTTGCTATTCTGGCAACGGTGACCCCTGCGTTGGTGGCCGAACGCACGCCAACCGCGCCGGTTGCGCGCCGGATTTCGGCAGGGGGACAAAGTACCTACGCCGTTCGATATGACAAACGGATTGTTGGTTGGGGCGCTACCAAAACAATCCCAAGTATCGAAAGAAGCGTTGTATCCGTTGCCAATGCAGGGTCGTTTGTGGTTGGACTGCGTAGCAATGGCACCGTCTTTGCGTGGGGTGACTCTACACAATCTACGGGTCCGACCGTTCCTGCCGCCGCCAGATCTGGTGTCGTCGATATTTCTGCCAAAAATTACCATGCCCTTGCACTCAAATCGAATGGTACGGTTGTGGCGTGGGGGCGCAATCACGCAGGTCAAACACGTGTTCCAGCCGGTCTTTCGTCGGTCAAAGCAATCGCAGCAGGTGGGCTACATTCACTCGCACTCAAAACAAACGGCACTGTCGTCGCCTGGGGCTGTGCAACCGGCTGGGATTATGGGCAGTGTAGTGTGCCTGCAGGGCTCATTGGCGTCGTTGCCATCACGGCAGGGGGCACTCACTCCGTTGCACTCAAGGCCGACGGCACGATAACCTGTTGGGGGGACGATGACTTCGATCAGTGTCGATTCAGCAGTGCCATCACCGGGGCCGTTGCGGTTTCGGCTGGCGATGATCACACCCTCGTGCTGTTATCGGACGGGACTGTTGCCGCATTTGGCAAAAATCTGTCTGGTCAACTAACCATCCCGAGTGAATTGACCGATGTGGTTGCAGTGACCGCCGGCACATCACATTCGGTGGCACTCAAATCCGATGGCACACTGGTTGGGTGGGGCAGCAACACGTTCGGTGAGCAGGCAAATGGGCGCAACATCGATGTCGCCGCAACACCTACACCCTCCCGCACCCCAACAATCACCCGGACATCGACGATAACGCGCACCCCGAGCGCCAGTCGTACACCCACACGGACATACACCCCATCAGCGACAGCAACTGCAACCCCCATTTCGTTGCGCGCCATGCCGCTCCTGGCTGTAGGTGCGGAGTACACACTCAGCACCAAACACGATGGGTCATTGATAGGCTGGGGCAATAATACGTACAACCAATTGAACTTCCCTACCAACCTCAAAAACGTCAAAGCGATTTCGGCATGGGGCTGTCAGGCGATGGCACTTACGAGCGACAACCAAATCGTGACCTGGGGATGCAATCCTACATGGCATACGGCCGCCGCCGGTTTGCGTGACATCAAAGCAATCTCGATGGGTGGGACGCATGGGCTGGCACTGCGCACCAACGGGACGGTTGCAACTTGGGGCGACCCGCCCGATTCGACCGATTATGGACAGTTGGCCATCCCCACGGGGTTGACCGATGTGGTGGCTATTTCGGCCGGACATTACCATTCGCTCGCGCTCAAACGGAACGGTACCGTCGCAGCATGGGGCGAATACAATTCGCTCCCACCGGGTGGAGTAACGAATGTCAAAGCGATTTCGGCTGGCTGTGGGTACACCCTGTTGCTCCACACCAACGGCACCGTCAGCGCGTACGGTGATTCTGCGTACTCCAAGACAACGATACCGGTTGGATTGTCCAATGTCATAGCCATCGCGGCAGGGTGTAACCACGCGTTGGCACTCAAAAGCGATGGAACGGTGGTTGCTTGGGGCGAGTTTGTTGATGGACAAATCGATGTTCCACCCGGGTTAACGAATGTCGTCGCCATTGCAGCAGGTACCGTTCATTCGGTAGCCCGCAAGGACAACGGTGCACTGGTTGGATGGGGCGACAATTACTCCGGTCAAATACCTTCGCATGATTTCAACGCACAAGCGTCGCCTACGCGCACATCGACGCCGACCCGGACCAATTCCCGCACGCGCACGCACTCACCGACTGCCACATCCACACGAACCAAAACCTATACCCGCACAGCAACCGCAACAAACACACCGGTACCTACTGCCGTTCCATCCTCGACACATACTCCAGTGCCAACACCTGTACCAGCATCCAACACGTATGTCTTTACCCCAGCCGGATTTTTCGGTTGGACCGTTACCAATGCTGGGGCAGTCCTGGGTATTAGTCCACGGCTGACGTTGTATCGCTCCCAGGTGTATACATTCACAGCGAATTCGAGTGCGACGCATCCACTCAGTGTGCGCGCGCTTGATGCAGACGGCGTGCCCTACGCCTACACGGGTATAAGTGGATTCCCAGTGACAACCGGATCAGTCACCTTCACCGTTCCCGCCGATGCACCAAATATCCTTGAGTACATCTGCACCAATCATCCATCGATGATAGGCGAAATCAACATCACCAATGCACCGTAGGAGCGCCAGAGGTAATCACCCGCACCCCAGGCATATGTGGCGTGCGAGTGGTTGCTCTGCATTCGTAATCGCGTCTGGGTCAGCTTAACTATTGACACATTTAGTCAAGATGCTATAGTTTTCACAATTTATGTCATGTGAAACGAGTCGTCCCAACCACGTCCGAACGGAGATTTGCGATGCACGCACGCGCCACATTTCTGCTCTGTTTTGCGCTGTTTTTGGTGTTGTACGCAGGGCATCACCGCAGTTTCGCACAGAATATCAATCGAGAGCCTGCAGTCGTGCGTTCATATGGGTATGTGATGCCCTCAAACCATGACACGCAGACGATTTCTGTTGCGCACCGTTCACTCGCGATGCAACCCATGAGTGATGAGGCTTTCCTTCCACGTGCATTCGCCACCCAAAACACCATATCTGCATCGGGATCTTCCACCTATGTCGTGCGCTATGACAACACGGTGCGCGGGTGGGGGCTCGCGGTGCGTGTCCCAGCGACTGCACGAGGCATCAAGGCAATTACCAATGCCGGAAACTTCGTGGTGGCGTTACGCACCAACGGTACCGTGATGGCGTGGGGCGCTCCCTATCTCAGCTCGGGTGAGATTAATGTCCCTGCAAACCTGACCAATGTCACGCACGTTTCTGCAAGTGGATACCACACCCTTGCACGCAAATCAAACGGTACGGTGGTCAGTTGGGGTGGCAATAGTGCCGGTCAACGAACCGTCCCGAGTGGATTGACTGGCGTCATTTCAGTCTCTGCTGGCCCAGCTCACTCGCTGGCCCTCAAATCCGATGGTACCGTGCGCGCCTGGGGATGTGGCGGGGGCAGCAATTTCGGTCAATGCGGGGTCCCGCCCGGACTCACTGGTGTCACCAAAATTGCTGCAGGCGGGACCCATTCGTTGGCACTCAAGGCAGACGGTACGGTGGTTTGCTGGGGCGACAACAACAAAGACCAATGCACCAGTGCCGCAGCAATCTCGGGTGCAACGGGTATTTCTGCAGGTGAATTTCACAGCGCGGCAATTATCGCAGGCGGTGCAGTTATCGCATGGGGTGGTGATAATGCATATGGCGAGCTCGCGGTCCCGGACGGGCTGACGGATGTCATCGAAGTTTCGGCAGGTTCGTTCCACACGATTGCGTTGAAACGTGATGGAACCCTCGTCGGATGGGGGAGCAATAGTTTTAGACAAATTCCGACCGCCATTAATACTCTTTTCCCTCCAACCCGTACCCCCACCAAAACACGTACATCATCCCGTACTGCAACACGTACTCACACGGGGACAGCAACCAAAACTCCGATGAACACCGCGACACCTTCGAATACCCGCACGCGGACACCGATTTCAATTGCAAAAATGTACCTCCAGGCAGCGGGTAACAATATCACTGTCAGTACGAATTACGATGGAAATCTGATCGGCTGGGGTGACGGCCAATATGGCGGGCTGAGTTTCCCTGTGGCATCCAAAAACAGCAAAGCGCTCGCATCGGTTGCAGGATTATTCTTGGCCATCACCAACAACAACCGGGTTATCGGCTGGGGCACCAATCACAGCGGTATTCTCAACATACCGACCGCACTAACCGATGGCAGCGTGTCGGCCACTGCACTCGCACTCGGGAGCACGCATGCACTCGCATTGACCTCCAGTGGAACCATTATTGGTTGGGGGTACGATTCGACTATGGACTATGGTCAAGCCACACCACCAACAGGGTTGACCGGAGTCATTGCGATTGCGGCCGGTCATACCCATTCGCTTGCCCTGAAAAGCGACGGTACGATTGTTGTCTGGGGCGGCGATAACGATCTTACGAACTACCCTTCTGCGTTCCCACCAGTAGGCACGAGCAGTATCAAAGGGATTTCTGCTGGTTCTGGGTATTCCGTGTTACTACACAACGATGGTACTGTGACTGCCTATGGGTACAACGCATACGGACAAGCCACGGTCCCACCGGGACTGACCAACGTGATTGCGATTAAGTCACGTGATGCTAACAGTATTGCACTCAAAAACGACGGCACGGTGGTCGCCTGGGGCAATCTCGCGTTCTACGACCCTACGATCAACACCGCTACTCGTGTCGTTGGATTCGATATCGGCGTGGCACACGCAGTCATACGGCGTGATGATGGCAGCCTCCAGTGCTATTGGCAAGTAAATTCCTCCTGCCCCGGAGCGGTCAATGTCGAACAGTCGCCGACTTCATCCCCCAGCCCAACGCGCACGGCAACCGCGTCAGCAACTCCGACGAAAACGCGCACGCACACACCGACTGCCACATCCACACGAACCAAAACCTATACCCGCACAGCAACCGCAACAAACACACCGGTACCTACTGCCGTTCCATCCTCGACACATACCCCAGTGCCAACATCTGTACCAGCCTCCAACACGTATGTCTTTACACCGGCCGGATTTTTTGGTTGGACCGTTACCAATGCGGGGGTCGACCTGGGTATTAGTCCACGGCTGACGTTGTATCGCTCCCAGGTGTATACCTTCACAGCGAATTCGAGTGCGACCCATCCACTCAGTGTGCGCGCGCTTGATGCAGACGGCGTGCCCTATGCCTACACGGGTGTAAGTGGATTTCCGGTGACAACCGGATTAGTCACCTTCACTGTTCCCGCAGATGCACCAAATACCCTCGAGTACGTCTGCACCAATCATCCTTCGATGCTAGGCGAAATCACCATCGCCAATCTGCCATAACCCCCCTCTGTTGGCTTCCCCGTGCGCCGCAATGCACTCTGCCTTCTTATAACTGATAACTGATAACTGATAACTGATAACTTATTTCTCATTTATTCCCCTTGACTGATATAATAAACACCTATTTTATGTTTGGATTATGCAAAAAATCTAAACGAAAGAGCATCGTATGTTGCAGCGTTGGACTCGGGTAGCAGTTTTGGCAGGCGTTCTGGCGCTCTTTGCCAGCATGGCGGTGTTGAGTCAAGCCCAAGAAGGCAGCGCCCCACGGGTATGGGCGCTCGTTTCAACCCCAACTGATGGCCCGACGGTATCGTTCACGCTGACCTTCAACGAGCCCGTCAGCGGTGTCGATGTGGGGGATTTTCGCGTCCTCGGATCACAGACTGCTCTAATCCAAGATGTACAACCCACAGACAACGACGATGTCTATACGGTGATGGTCAGCCATGATAACAGCGCAGCGGACATCGTCCTGATGCTCGTTGACGACGATTCGATCCGCAGTGCGAGCGATGCGCCGCTCGGTGGAGTCGGCGCCCAAAACGGCAACTTCTCGAGCATCGTGACGGTGATTACTGGCGCATCGACGCTTGCAAATAGACCAATAACCGGTACATCAGCGTCTCCGCGCCCGTCGACCAGATTTTTTGGCTCCGTATCGTCGATGAAACTGACCTCCACCGGCATACCAGTGATTGCCTACAACGACCAAACAAATGCAGACCTCAAACTCGCAGTGTGTGACACGTTGCTTTGTTCATACCCAACGATAACAACGATTGCCACGACGAATGTACTTGCATTCTCGCTGTCGATGAGCATGACGGCAAACGACACTCCCGTTATCGCGTACACTGAGAATATCGCTGACAGCGCCATTACCGAACTCAAGCTGGCGGTGTGCAACGATACGACCTGTAGCAACCCGACATTTTCGACACTCGACATCCGTCCAAACGGAGCCGGACATATTTCGATGGCATTGAACTCCGCTGAAATACCGATTGTGAGTTATTACAACGTCACCGGGTATCTCAATCTCGCATTGTGCAATAACCCAGCGTGTACGAGCCCCACCGTCATGATTCTCGACAACTCCGAATTTGTCGGCCAACACTCCTCGATTGCGTTGACCTCGACAAATAAGCCTATCGTAAGCTATTACGACGCGACAAACAGAGATCTCAAGCTCGTCGTCTGTGCAGATACAGCTTGTTCAGCCAAAACAGTCTCAACACTAGCTAGTGCGGGTGTGGTAGGACGATACACCTCGCTGGTCATCACTGCGTCGAACATTCCGGTGATCGCATTTTTAGATGATGACGTAAATGATTTGAAGCTGGCCGTTTGTGACACCACCGCATGTGCTGACCCGGACATTTCGACAATAGACAGCGCGGGAGATGTAGGATTCCTCACATCGATGGTTCTCAACAGCGCAGGGGCTCCAGTCATCAGCTACCTTGACATCACCAACGAAGCCCTCAAAATCGCGGTCTGCAACAACACCGCCTGCACGAGCCCAGTACTCTCGACACTCGCAAAGGACACAGGCATGAATCCAGGATCACTTGCATTCACGGCCGAAAACAGACCCATCGTCAGCTACAGCGATTTCATGAGCTACAGCGATTACGGTGTCGGCTCCTTCAAATACACCCTCGGCCCGGTCATCATTGACCAAGGCCAGCCGAACTCCTTCGTCAAAACGGCCCCCGGCACTCCGACCATCACCACATCATCTGTCGTCCTCGGGTGGAATGCCGCGGTCGGGGCAACCAGTTACGAGTACTGTATTGCGTTGTCGGCAGCAGCCTGCACATCCTGGACCAACACCGGCTCTGCAACCACAGCCAGCATCAGTGGTCTGTCTCATGGCGCAACGTATTATTGGCAGGTCCGCGCACGCAACGACGTCGGCACCACGCTGGCGAATAGTAGCGCACTCTGGCAATTCACCGTTGCACTTGCTCCCACGAGCTTTGCCAAAACAGCCCCCGCCAATAATGCAACCAACCAAAAAACATCCCTCGTACTGTCGTGGGCAGCGAGTACGCGCGCCACCAGCTATGAGTACTGCATTGCCTTGACCACCGCGACCTGTACAAACTGGAAGAGCACCGCATCAGCCCGTACCGCCACCGTATCTGGTTTGCTCAAAGGCAAATCGTACTACTGGCAGGTCCGCGCGGTAAACTCTGGCGGGTCTACGTCTTCTGCGAGCACTTTCTGGAAGTTCACTACGGCGAAATGAGTAATGAGTAATTACTCATTTGCAATGAATAATTACTCAATCGGCGGACAGTAATTGAATGTAGCGAAAATACGCTGTCGAATATGAACTGTTACATGTTGGTCATTCTGTGGTCTTTCGTTCGGTTTGAACACCGCAACGAAACCACAGAATGGCCACTGGCATTTCGGCACATGGAAAACACCATGCAGTTTCACTATTCTGTTTTCGGAGATTATATTTATTTTTTTCCTCGTTTATGACGTTTTTTCATGAAATTTATAGTAAAATACAAACAATCAATATAGATTATGCATAAAATCTGAACGAAAGAGGATCGTATGTCGCAGGTTTGGTCTCGTGCAGCAGTATTGGCGGGAGTTCTCGCACTCTTTGCAAGTATGTCTGTGTTCAGTCAAGCCCAAGAAGGAAGCAGCCCGCGGGTCTGGTCGATGGTTTCTGCACCGACTGACGGACCAATGGTAGCCTTCACGGTGACCTTCAGCGAGCCAGTGACTGGTGTCGATGCGGGGGATTTTCGTGTCCTCGGATCCCAGACTACACTCGTCACCCAGATACAGCCGACCGACGCAGGCAATGTTTACACGGTGCTGGTCGACCCCAAAACTACGACAGCAGACTTCATATTGATGCTCCTGGACGACGATTCGATCGTGAATGCGACAGACAACCCACTCGGTGGGATTGGTGCACAAAACGGCAACGCGACGAGTACGCTGCAGCCAATCGTCGCCAAGCCCGCGACGACGCGTCTTTCCGACATGGGGAGTACTACGCTACCGCGATCGTTGACGAGAATTCTCGGCACCAACATGTCTATGACGATGACCTCGGCAGACACTCCGGTGATTGCCTACTACGATTCCACAAACAACGACCTCAAACTGGCAATCTGTGACACCCTGGGCTGCGATTATCCGGCCACATCTATCATCGCCGCGACGAATGAATCCGGTTTTTACTCCGCAGTCGCCGTCACGTCAGCGGATATCCCGGTCGTCGCATTCAGCGAAAGCAGAGACGGCGGAAGCGTCACCTATCTCAAACTCGCCGTATGCAACAACGCAGCCTGTACAACCCCGGTGATCTCGACCATTGACGGTCATCCACTTACGGGAGTGGATGTCGACATCGCAATGAACGCGAGTGATGTTCCGATTATCAGCTACCACGACCGATTTGGGCATCTCAAACTCGCGGTTTGCAATAACACAGCATGCACGAGCCCCGCCATCAGTATCCTAGACAACACGGTCTACAGTGAGAACGGTTCACTCGCGCTGACGTCCACCGGAGCTCCCGTCATTAGCTACTTTGACAGTTCGAACACGGCGCTCAAACTCGCCGTGTGCGCTGATGCGAGCTGTACGAGCCATTCGCTGGCGACCCTTAATGACGACGCCATTGTGGGCAGATTTACGTCTGTGGCATTGACATCGGCCGATGTTCCCATCATCAGTTACATCGATTACACCAATTCGACTCTTAAGCTCGCCATTTGCAACAATACGGCATGCTCCAGCCCCACAGTCAAGACGATAGATAGCGTCGGTGCTGTGGGATTCAGTTCCACCGAATACAGCACATCGCTTGCACTGACCGCATCCGACATACCAGTCATCAGCTATTACGACATGGTCAACGATTACATCAAAATCGCAGTCTGTGATGCGACAGTGTGCACCACGCCCACATTTGACATACAACGGCGTCCCGGCACATCGGGATTCAAAAGTGCCATTGCACTGAGTTCCGACGACCGCTATGTGTTGAGCTATCACGACGGACTTGTCGGCGGCCTGCGCTATGCCCTCAGCCCCGTCATCGTCGATAACGGTCAACCGGACATGGTGCGCAAATGGTACCCCGAGGACGGATTAATCGTGTCTACTCCGGTGTACACCCTCGTCTGGGGTGCGTCGGTTGGTGCAATCTCCTACGAGTATTGCATCGCCGTGCGTCCCGCACCCTGTACCGCCTGGACCGCTCCTACAGGCAGCTTGGATACGACCGTCACTGGCCTCGAACACGGCAAAAGCTATGTCTGGCAGGTGCGTGCCATCAACACCGACGGCTACGCCGTGGCAGATAGCGGCACCTCCTGGCATTTCGACGTCGTTTTTCCTGTTGGCCTGTTTGCAAAAACCGCACCGCGCAACAACGCAACCAATCAAAACACCAGCGTGAAGCTGTCGTGGGCTGCGAGCGCTTACGCCACCAGCTACGAATACTGTATCGCCCTTAGCAAAGCTGCCTGCAAGACCTGGAAGAAGACCGGCGCCGCACGTGCAGTCATCGTGAAGGGGCTCAAAGCAGGCACGTCGTACTACTGGCAGGTGCGCGCCAGAAACGCCGCTGGCACGGATTCGTCCGGAAGTACCATTTGGAAGTTCACGACTGCACCGTAAGCAATGAGTAATTACTCAATCGGCGGACGGTAATTGGCTGTTAGCGAGAATACACTTTCGAACATGAACTGTTTCCTGTTGGTCATGTTGTGGCTTTCGTGTAGTTCGAGCATATCAACGCAACCTCAGCGTGACCACTGGCGTTTCGGCACCTGGATTACACCATGCAGTTTCAATATTCTGGTTTCGGAATATTTCATTTTTCTGTTTTTTTGGACTTTATTCCATGACATGTGCAGTAAAGTGCACATCTATGTTTAGATTGTGCAAAAAATCTGAATGAAAGAGGATCGTATGTCGCAGGTTTGGTCTCGTGCAGCAGTATTGGTGGGCGTTGTCGCACTCTTTGCCAGTATGTCTGTGTTCAGTCAAGCCCAAGAAGGAAGCAGCCCGCGAGTCTGGTCGATGATTTCTGCACCGACTGATGGTCCCATGGTATCGTTCACGGTGACCTTCAGCGAGCCGGTGACTGGTGTCGGTGCGGGGGATTTTCGTATCCTCGGATCCCAGACTACAAAGGTCACCCAGATACAGCCGACCGACGCAGGCAATGTCTACACGGTAACGGTCGACCACAACAATACTGCAGCAGACTTCATTTTGATGCTCATCGACGACGATACGATCGTAAATGCTACCAACAACCCACTCGGTGGTCTTGGTGCACAAAACGGCAACGCAGCCAGCACGCTACAGACAATTGTCGCCAAGCCTGCGAATGTAGCCAAGTCCGCGACGACGCGTCGCTCCGACATGGGGGGTGCTGCGCTACCGCGATCCTTGACGAGAATTCTCGGCACCAGCATGTCCATGACGATGACCTCGGCAGACACTCCGGTGATTGCCTACTACGACTCCACTGCCAGCAACCTCAAACTGGCAATCTGTGACAGCCTGGGCTGCGATTATCCGGCTACATCTATCATCGCCGCGACGAATGAAGCTGGTTTTTACTCCGCAGTCGCCGTCACGTCGTCTGGTATCCCGGTCGTCGCATTTCACGAAAGCAGCGCCAGCGGAAGCGTAAACAATATCAAACTCGCCGTATGCAACAATGCAACCTGCACGAGCCCGGTAATCTCGCAACTCGACGGCTGGGCAATGACGGGAGCGGATGTCGACATCGCAATGAACGCGAGTGACATTCCGGTTATCAGCTACCACGACATAGGAGCAGGAGGAATAGGTGGAGCGGTCAAAGTCGTCGTATGTAATAACAGCGCGTGCACGACCCCCACCATGACTTCCCTAGACACGTTCAGCACCCAGAACGGGTCACTCGCGCTGACGTCCACCGGAGCTCCGGTCATCAGCTACTATGACGTTTGGAACTCGGCGCTCAAACTCGCAATATGTGCTGATGCAACGTGTACGAGCAATTCGCTGGTAACCCTGGATAGCGACGGCGATGTGGGGAGATTTACGTCTGTGGCCTTGACATCGGCCAATGTTCCCATTGTCAGTTACATCGATTACACCAATTCGACTCTCAAGCTCGCCGTTTGCAACAACACGGCATGCACCAGCCCTACACTCAAAACGATAGATATCGTCGGTGACGTGGGCACAAGTCCTACGGAATACAGCACATCACTCGCACTGACCGCATCCGACACACCAGTCATCAGCTACCACGATATGGTCAACGATTACATCAAAGTCGC
>CAIPUQ010000612.1 GCA_903868295.1 uncultured Roseiflexaceae bacterium | reverse complement strand
CGCTCATATGAATCTTTCTGACACGCTAGAGTGCCGGGACTGCAATGGCAACGATAGCAAAAAGCAGCGCAACGAGGACAATAATCCCGTTCCACCCCCACGCCAACGGGGTGCGCTGTCGAACCACACCGGATTCGGTCAGGTATTCGGTGAGTCGTGGCATCAACAGAAAGCCGGCGACGAGGCCGCCAAGCAGACCGCCGATATGCGCCATGTTGTCGATGTTGGGCATGCTATAGCCAAAAAAGATGTTGATCATAGCGGTAAACGCGATGTTCCCCAAGATTTGCTTGGCGTTTTCGCCGTATGCGCGCCGATTGGTCCAGACAAACGTACCCATCGCACCGATGAGCGCAAAAATCGCACCTGACGCGCCGACCGATGGATTTGGGCTGAACAAATACGATGCGACGCCACCGACCAAGCCGCCCACAAAGTAGATACCCAAAAAGCGATTGCGGTCGCTCATTCGTTCAACCGACTCACCGATTTGGACAATGGCGAATGTGTTAAACAAGAGGTGCACGAGATTTCCATGCAAAAACATCATGGTCACAAAGCGATAGTACTGGTTTGCCTGATAGATTGCGATGTTGTCTTTGGCACCATGAATGAGCAACAAGTCGGTCAGCGGCATTGCTTTGTACACCACCCCGAGCTGGTCGAGCAGATACGGCACGACAAAAATCGCAATGTTGATACTCACAATGAGTCGCACCATGGGCGACGTCTCGCGGAAGAAGCGCTGGATGGGTCCCGTCAGAGTGGCCGTGTTCATTGCCCTGCCTCCGCGATTATCTGTGTAACGATGCGACGAAATTCTTCGCCGCGATGGAATTCGTTGCGAAACATCCCGAAACTGGCACACCCAGGCGACAACGCAATCGTCGCAGGGCGCAGCGGTAGTGCATGGGCTGCCCGGATGCCGGCTTCGAACGAATCAAATGTGCCGATAATGCGATCCCCTGCACCATGACGCACCAACGCATCGTGCAGCAGCGTCGTTGCGGTGCCCTGCAAAAGGACAATATGCTGCGCATGTGTCGCGGCGGTGGCAGCCAGGGATTCGAACGAGAGCTTTTTGTCGGCTCCACCGGCTATCCAAATGATGGGTTGTGGCAGCGACGTGAGCGCGGCAACCGCTGCATCCGGCATGGTTGCTGCGGTGTCGTTGACAAACGTATGCCCATTGCACGTAGCGACGACTTCTTGGCGATGCTCTACCCCCGTGAACGCACGCAACGCAGGAGCGATAGCGGTGTGCGGCATGCCCGCACGGAGTGCAAGCGCTACCGCAGTCGCAATGTTGGCCAAATTATGTGTGCCGGCGAGTAGGACATCGGTGCGGTGTGCAATCACCGCAATGCCGCCGTGCAGCGCGGCGGATAACACATCTGATTGCCACCAGACCGACCCTTGTGTGGGGGTGCGTGGAGCACCGACACCGGTCCAGACAAGCTGGCCAGGCATCGTCGGCGCGAGTCGCGTGAGCGCCTCGTCTGTGGCGGTAAGCACGATGGAGTCGTGCGTCTTTTGATGCCGGCCGATTTCGGCTTTTGCAGAGATATACGCATCCATCGTGCCGTAGCGGTCGAGATGGTCGGGATAGATGTTGGTAATTGCCGCAATTGCAGGACTGAGCCCGGCTGCGCCGAGGCCTTCGAGGACAAACGAAGACAACTCGAGGATGACCGGCGTGTCGGGGCCGATGAGCGGCAATTGTGCCAACGCAGAAATACGCATGTTGCCGGCGAGAATGGTGTCGGCGCGCCATGACTTCAACAGATGCGCAGTCAATGTCGCGGTCGTTGTTTTGCCTTTGGATCCGGTGACGCCAATAATCGGTGCTGGGCATGCCCGGAAAAACAGCGTCATCTCCATTTCGATGGCGGCGCCGGCTGCACGGGCAATCTGTACAAATGGTGACGAAGCAGGCACTGCAGGATTCTGGACCACAATGTCGCAGGTTGCAAAATCCTGCTCGCGGTGTTCGCCGAGGACAAACGTGATGGGCAAATCGGCCAACGCCGCAAGAGAATCACCGAGTACGTCGGCGGTGCGAAGGTCAGTCACCACCACGTCGGCACCGTGTTCGGCACAATAGCGGGCGACCCCGAGGCCACCACCATGCACCCCGAGACCCATGACAACGACTTTTTTTCCTCGTAACTGCATCGTACATCCTAACGTGGTGGGGCAATCTGTGCGGGTGGAGGAACCGTTTGCCGTTGGGCAGTCTGCGCTTCTTTGTGAAAGGTAAGTGCCAACGACACCCCGAGAAATGTCGCCACCATGGAAATCATCACAAAGCGTTGAGTGATTTGAGTCTCGCTCCACCCACCGAGTTCAAAGTGATGGTGCAACGGTGCCATCCGAAACAATCGAACCGGGGTCCCCGTACGCCAACGTGTGTATTTGTAATACGCCTTTTGCAATGCCGAAGAAGCAGCCTCGCTTACAAACACGACACCGATAATGGGCAATAACAACCATTGTTGGGACTGCAATGCAATGACTGCCAACACCGCCCCTAATGCCAGTGACCCCAAATCACCCATGAATACCTGTGCAGGATGAGCGTTGTACCAGAGGAAGGCGACGCAGGCACCGACCAAGGTAAAGCTCAGCGTCATCAAATTGGTGAAGTCACCACTGAGAAAGGTAATCACACCGTACGCACCGAAGGCAATCGCCAGGTTCCACCCTGCTAAACCATCGAGACCATCGGTCAAGTTCACTGCGTTGCTGGTCGCCACGATGATAAATGCAGCTAAGGGGAAGAACCAAAATCCGATGTCGTAGGTCCCCACAAAGGGAATCCGGACCAACCCAGAATTCGCCAACCCAAAGGGTTGTGGCAAATACAGGAACAGGCTGATCAGGAGTGCCAGCACAATTTGGAGGATGAATTTGACCAGCTCACTGAAGCCATATTGTTCTTTTTTGGAGCGCTCCAACGACAAATAATCATCGACTGCCCCGAGGATGCCATACAGCACCATGGCGGCAATCGGCAGCAACATGGACCACCGGTCTACCAAGTTAAACGCCATCGTGAGGATCACCACGGGTGCCAGGATCATCATGCCCCCCATAGTGAGGGTACCTGTTTTGACGAGATGCGTTTGTGGTCCATCGACACGGACACGTTTGCCGATCTGGTAGTGCCGGAGCACTTTGAGCCAAAAATACCCAAAGATCAGTGTCACCACAAATGCTCCTGCTGCGAGCAGCAGTGCGCGTGACATGTCGCGTACCAATAAATTACGGAGAGCTTCTTGCATGGATTTCTTTCTCCACTCTCAACAAACGAATCTACGCCCGCATTGCCAATGCGATTGCAACCATGGAGCTGGCCAAGGTAATAACAACAAAGCGCTGCGTAATCTGGGGGTTGCTCCAACCTGTGATGCGCAGATGATGATGCAGCGGTGCCATTTTGAGCAGTCGTACCGGCGTCCCTGTGGTGCGCCGGGTGTACTTGTAGTACCAGATTTGCACAAAGGACGACAGCGCTTCGACCACAAACACGATCCCCACGATGGGCAAGAGCAACCACTGCTGCGACTGCAGTGCAATGACTGCAAGTGCACCACCGAGCGCCATCGACCCGAGATCTCCCATAATGACGGGGGCGGGGTGTGCGTTGAACCACAGATACCCT
>CAIPUQ010000611.1 GCA_903868295.1 uncultured Roseiflexaceae bacterium | reverse complement strand
TTGCGATTACGCCAGGTGGGTACGAACGCTTGACGAATTTCCCGCGGAAGTTGTTTGTGTCGTAACCAATCTTTTTCCGCATGGGAGCGATAGCGCACAGCGTATCGCTCCCATTTTTTGTGCTATCTGCAGAAAAGACGCAAACGAAACAGTAATCATCCACGAGTACAATCACGCATTCGTCGTATCCACGAACAAAACATACGAACCCGTCACAACATCGTTGTTTACACCGACATACTGCCCGGTCGCATCAAAAACGTCGCATGGTGGTGCATGTGCGGTTTTCTGTATAGAGCCACGCAGAGAAATAAAGCGCTGTGCAATCCGAACTACTTGACGAATGTATGGTTAGCGATATAATTAATTTAGGTTAGCCTAAAATAAATACTCGGTAAGGTTGTCTATGCATCGTCGACAAATCATCAAGCTCTTCGGGTTATTGCCACTCATAAGCGCATGTGCGATACCTGGCATAGCCGATGCACAGAAAATATTGTCGACCACGAGTCAAATAGGGGACATCGTTACGCAGCTGATTGGTGATGCCGTCGCCCACTCGTCACTCATTCGCACCGGTCTCGACCCGCATACCTACAAAGCAACACAGAGCGACCTTTTGCGCTTTCAAGAAGCGCGCCTGATTCTCTCTAACGGCCTCAATCTCGAAGCATCGCTCGCGCGGGTGTTGACGCAGATGCCGTCACCGATCCGGGTTGCATCCCTTGCAGATGCTTTTGGTACCGCAGAGTTACTCGTCGGCGCGCACGGCAATGAGCTCGACCCGCATATTTGGTTTGATACACAATTGTGGCGCAAAGCGGTTGCGTTTGTCGCAGAGGCAATCAGCAGTACCTATGTACAGTTACGGCCAGGTATGGCCGAGCGTCTGCAGGACTATGATCGTTCACTGGTTGCGCTTACGAGCGAGTTACGCACCGAAATAGACCAAATCCCCCCTGCTCGACGCGTCCTTATTACTGCGCACGATGCATTTGGGTATTTTGGACGGGCGTATGGGTTTGAGGTGCTCGGCGTACAAGGCTTGAGTACTGCGACCGAGGCGGGCATACAAAACATGAGCCGACTCGCCGATGTCATTGTGACCCGCAGCGTTCCTGCAGTCTTTGTCGAGAGTACGGTGTCACCACGCACCATCGAGGCGCTCCAAGCAGCGGTCTCGGATCGCGGTGGACGCGTGAACGTCGGCGGCGAGCTCTATTCTGATTCGTTGGGTGATCCAAATACCGATGCCGCAACCTATGTCGGCATGATGCGACACAACGTCAAAACGATTGTGGCTGCTTTACAAGGAGCACAATGATGAACACTGCACTATCCGTGCGCGATTTGACGGTGACCTATAGTGATACCCCTGTGTTGTGGGATGTTGATGCAGATATTCCTGTCGGGAGCATGGCTGCAATTGTTGGCCCCAACGGTGCAGGGAAATCAACGTTTATCAAAGCAGCACTCGAGTTGACTCCCCGGCTCACGGGTGATGTGACGTTTTTTGGTGAATCACTCCGAGCAGTGCGCCAACGCATTGCCTATGTGCCACAACGTGCCGCGATAGATTGGGATTTTCCGATTACCGTCGAAGAAGTCGTGCTCATGGGGGTGTATGGTCAGCGGGGTTGGGTGCGTCGTCCGCGCAAAGAAGATTATCTGCGGGTCGCTGACGCACTCGACGTGGTTGGATTAGCGAGTTTTCGGCAGCGACCTATCGCACAACTCTCCGGTGGTCAGCAACAGCGTACGTTTTTGGCGCGTGCACTGGTGCAACAAGCCGATTTGTGGATTCTCGATGAGCCCTTCCAAGGAGTCGACGCCGAGACCGAGCATGCCCTCGTAGCGGTACTACACGGCCTCCAATCCAAGGGCAAGACGATTATTGCGGTACACCACGATTTACAAACGTTGCCACGATACTTTGATTATTTGTTCGCCATCAACGTTCGACGCATTGCCGAGGGCTATATGCGCGACATAGCACTTGCTGAGGTGTTGAAACAGACGTTTGCCCACGAAGGAATCGCGCAATGATCGATAGTGTGTTCTTGGTC
>CAIPUQ010000610.1 GCA_903868295.1 uncultured Roseiflexaceae bacterium | reverse complement strand
GTGATGTTGACGGTGGGAACTGGCACAATGTATGGTGTTTCTGTCGCTCCAGCAGGTTTGGCTGCCGCCGCTGTGGCACGTGCGGGCGCTTTGGGGTTGGATGGGAGGTTCGGTGCAGTAGTCGGGATGATAATCTGAATCGCACCAGTCCCTGATACAATGGCAGTCTCAGTTACCAGCGTACTGGCTGGGTCAACAAGCGTTGCGTCGGGCGTTGCAGTCTGTGTGATGTCGGAATTGGACTGCCCTCCGGTGAATATCCCGATCAACGTAATAACCGAATAGATACTGACCCCGATGATTGTTATCCATGCAAGTATTTCACCGACACGCCGTGCAATTGAGGGACCGTTCATACGAATAAGCCTCTTTTCTGCCGCAATCGGCGCGAAATCTGGTATGCATTACTATACCATAGTATGTAGTAAAGCATGATTTCGCGGCTCGTTGCTGTGGTTGCATCGATATAAGGAACAGTTGCGATGCACATTGTTCATCTCTACAAAGATTATGCTCCCGTCTTGGGCGGAATCGAAGGTCATGTCCAGACCCTTGCCCAAGGGCTTATTCGACTGGGATTTACGATTACGGTGGTCGTCTGTCAGCCTCGTGGGGGTGTGCTTGCGAGTGATGAAATGATGCATGGAGTACGGGTGATGCGGCTCCCACGCCACATCGATGTTGCTTCGAATGCGTGGTCTTTTGCTCTCGTACGTACCATCGCGAAGCTCAATCCAGACATCTTGCATCTGCAAATGCCATGGCCTGCGGGTGATTTGGTTGCATTGCTGTTGCCACATATTCCCTTGATTGTGAGTTACCAGAGTGATGTTATTCGACAGCGCGGTTTGTTGCATTTGTATGCACCGCTGCTGCGTTGGACGTTAGCACACGCCAAAGCTATTTGTGTCAGTAGCAAACAGTACGCAGACACGTCACCGTGGTTGCAGGATGTGTTGGCACGCGTACAGGTTATCCCGTTGGGGATTGCTGATCCGCTCGCGGATTTGCCGGCAACACCGACTGTAGACGCACCTGTATTTGACGGCCCATTCGTGCTGTGGGTAGGGCGCATGCGTTACTACAAAGGATTACACACGGCAATACGTGCGATGGTCGAGGTACCTGCGCCCGTGCGTTTGGTAATGGTGGGTTCAGGCCCAGCAGAGGCGTCGCTCCGCACGTTGGCAGCCGAATGCGGGGTCGCAGATCGCATCGTGTGGCTCGGTGATTGTTCCAATGCGGTAGTTGCACTGCTGCGCCAGAACGCGGTGTGTTTCGTTTTTCCTTCGCACCTGCGGTCCGAGGCATATGGGTTGGCATTGCTCGAGGCAATTGCTGCAGGCGTCCCAGCGATCAGCTGCGAAATAGGCACTGCAACGAGTGTTATCAATGTCCATGAGTCTACCGGGTTCGTCATTGCCCCCAATGACTCCCACGCATGCGCATTGGCAATCAATCGGCTCATCGCAGAACCAGAATTGCGTGCGGTCTACAGTCAGAATGCCCGTGCACACTATTTGGCACAGTACACTACCCCACGCATGGTCGAACATGTGGCAGCACTGTATCGGTCACTTGACAGTGCACCATCACGCTAAAAGAGTGCCGCGGCGAGTTCCTTCCGCGCCGGGGCGACCAACGGATGCGTCGCACCCAATGCCTGGAGCATGGCCAAAAACGTTTTGCGCGCAGCGTCATCATTCCAGGCCCGCGCTCGGATGACGAGTGCCAACATCCCGTCGAGCGCGTTGCTATAATCTTGGGCAATAAATGCATCGAGCGCTGTACGAAATGCGTGTGCGACCTGGTCTTCGGCGTGATGAATCTCTTGTGATGCCGCAGCAATTGTCGTCCAGCCCGCTGCCTGTTCTTTGAGTGGTCCCGAAACTTCTTGCAAAACGGAGATCGCCGTGCTGTCGTTGCGCATGATGAGTAATCGCGCATACGCAAGGCGCGCAGCGTGATTGGTGGGTTGCGTACTCAACAATGCTGCATAGCCACGTTGCGCAGCAACGATATCGGTCAGAGCGAGCGCTTCGAGCATGGCGTGTGTTTCGTCAGGTTGTGCTTGGACGAATCCTGCCAGCCAGCTCGCAACTTGCGATTCTGGGAGTGCACCCGTGAACTCTGCTACTGGTTTGCCGTCTACGAACGCTTTGACCGCGGGTATCCCTTGGACGTTGAAGCGCTTTGCCAATCCTTGATTCTGGTCGACATTCACTTTTGCCAATGTCCAATCACCACGTGCCGCTGTGGCGAGGCGCTCCATGATTGGGCCGAGCGAGCGACATGGACCGCACCATGGAGCCCAAAAATCGACGACAACGGGATGTTCGAATGAAGCCTCGATTACCGCTGTCGCAAAATCAATATCGTCTACATCTTGTACGTACGCATGGCCATCGTGTGTTGTCATCGTTTTATCCTTGTGTCGGTAGCGCTGCGAAACGGTAGCCAACGCCCCGCTCGGTGAGAATGTACACCGGATTAGCAGGATCGCGTTCGATTTTTTGGCGCAAGTATGTCACATACAAGCGTAGATAGTGTGTCTCGTCGTGATATTCTGGCCCCCAGACACGTGCCAGCAAATCGTTGTGGTTCACCACATAGCCTGCGCGTTGGACGAGATGATACAGTAGCCGATATTCGGTGGGACGCAGATTAACGCGCTCGCCGTTAATCAATACTTCCCGTTTTTGAAAGTCAATCGTCAGCCGATCATCGACCGTAATGAGGCCCATAGTCGCTGGTGCCGGCAAATAATGGCGCCGCAACACGGCTCGAATACGACTCAGTACCTCACGATAGTTGAATGGTTTGTTGACGTAGTCATCGGCGCCGAGTTCAAGCCCTCGGATGCGGTCATTTTCTTCATTCATCGCGGTCAACATAATCACCGGGACTTGTGATGCTAATCGGATGCGCCGTAATGTCTCAAAGCCATCCATGTTTGGCATCATCACATCCAGCAAAATCAAATCGGGCATTTCCTCGCGCAGTGCATCGAGTGCTTCTCGCCCAGATGCCGCAACATGCACGCGCAAACCGTCGGTTTCGAGATTCAATCGCATCATAGCGGTCAAACGTGGTTCGTCATCGACGAGGAGAATCAGCTTATCGTGGAGTTCCGTCATTGTTGGTATCCTTTGAAAGTTCAATAATCATATCAGGTACATGCTCGGATTCGCCAGTAATTTTGGGTATTGCCAACGGGACAGAAAAAGAAAACCGCGATCCATGGTTGACACGACTTTCGACCCAGATTTGGCCATGCTGGGCTTCGACGATTGCGCGTGCCAAGAACAAGCCAAGGCCAAACCCTTGCTGTTCCCTGCGTAAACGGTTATCAACACGATAAAAGCGGTCGAAAATGCGTGATTGCTCCTCTGGAGGGACGCCGACCCCCTGGTCCGACACGGTAATAATTGCCATTCCGTTGTCTTTGGACGCATTGATACGGACCGGTCCTCCTGTTGGGCTGTACTTGATGGCATTCGTGAGCAAGTTTTCACACACCAATCGTGTCCGATTACGGTCAGCAATGACCATGGGGAACTCCGGAGGAATACGAAGCTCAAACGTGATGTCGTGTTGGGCTGCCTGTGGAGCCAAGCGTGTGCACGTCTGTTCAATCAACTCGTAGATTGACCAGGTCGAGAGTTCCAGCGGCATTGCGTTGAGTTGAAAGCGAGAGACATCCAAGAGCGAATTGATTTCGTCGGTTAAGCGGTCTGCTTCCTCGATGATGACCTGCAAGCTCTCACGAACCTGTTCTGGTCGCCAGGTGACTTCGGGTCGGGCCAGTGTTTCAGCGTAGGCGCGAATGATACTCACTGGTGTTTTGAGTTCATGTGAGATGACTGAGATGAATGTATTCTGCGTTTCTGATTCTATGCGTTGTTGTGTAATATCGCGCACATTGACAAACGCTCCAAGAAAATGATTTGCCGCATCCCGTTGGATCGTGTAACTACTCTGAATGTATCTACGGCGTCCATCGCGTGCAGTAATCCAGCCTTCTGCGTTGGCTGTGCTCCCCACATGTGGCCGTTGTAACGGGCAATCGACGCGACACAAGTTTTCGCCGCGTTGTGTTTCTATCCCGACGACTTCGGCGCACGGACGCCCATGTGCTTCGCTCCTGTCCCACCCTGTCAAATGCTCCATTGCACGATTGAATGCGGTTATCCGCCACCTCCCATCAAGGATCATGACACCGTCAATGCTTTGCTCAACGATCGCGGCAAGATGTTGCTTTTCTCGGACCAATGTTTGAAAAAGGCGAGCATTGGTGACCGCTATGGCAGCTTGATCTGCAAAAGCGCTCAAAATGTGTTGGTCATCACTGCTAAATGCCACATTTACTGCCGATCGAAAGACCAATATGTAGCCAACATTTGTGTTGAGGTAGTGCAGTGAGAGTGCGGTGACATGTCGGATGGAGATATCTAAGATGAGGCGCAAATCCTGCAGGTCGTTTTCGGTCGCGCTGTAGCCGATTTCTTGAAAGTGTGCAACGAATGGTTCGAGCGCAAGCCAATGTATTGCTGAAATATGGGCAGCAGCATGGATATGTAAAGAGCCAGATTCGTCGCGCAAGGCAATAACACCGGCAGTCCCCGCAGATAACTCGACGGCAGCATCAATGACAAAGCTCAAAAGCGAGTTGATATCGAGCTGAGCGGTCATCGCACTGCTGATTTGCAGCAATGTTTCATGGTGGCGCAGCCGACCTGCTTCGTGTTCTGACATGACATTTCCCCTTGACCAAACCGTGCAGACTTCCTGATAACAATTTACAATCTATTTGCATATGTAAATGCC
>CAIPUQ010000609.1 GCA_903868295.1 uncultured Roseiflexaceae bacterium | reverse complement strand
GTCAAATCTGGCCCGAGTGTATGGGACAACCGTGGCGCACCGATGATTCGGATTCCCGCCGGCGAAACCGTCTCGTTGCAGATGACCAGCAGTGTTACCGACTCGTACGCCATTAGTGCGTTCAACGACGGCAAAGTCATACGCATCGATGATTTGGCAGTATCCGAAGAAGCGACGGAAATCGGGTTCGGCGATGGACTCGACGAGCTGTGGCTGGATAGTAGCGGGGACGACGACACCGATATCTACTTCGCTGACGAAGACGAAGAGTCTGACACGGCGTATAGCACGCAGCTCACCGACTACGATCTGGCTGCCGATCAGCGTGTGACCTTCAGCTACAACGACGAAGACGGGACCTTTGTCATCGATGGCAACGACGAGGGTACCTATGATCTCGACATCGTCACCAGTGATGCCGAGGGGGATGTTGCCTTTTCGATCGATGATGTAGCCACGTTGGACGGGAGTTCTGTGGAGTTCGACATCGATTCGATCGACACCGAGGGTGAAGATCTGGATTACAACATCGACGAGACGGGCGATGGGACCTACGAGTCGGATGTCGATTTGGGTGACGACGATCTCTCTATTTCGGACGATGACTTCGCCGCCGATGACCTCGAGTATTACATCGAAGAAAGCTTTTCGAACCTCTGATTGCCACGAGGGTCTGCAACAACCCCGTCTGCTGGGCAGACGGGGTTGTTGCATGTGTGCGGCACACACCACAGCGGGGGAGGGTGTCGCAAAAATCCTGCGTGCCGGTGTTTTCGGTGCTCAACCCCTGTATGACAACAGGAGTATGCGGACCGCTGGACACCCCTGTCGGGGACGCCGCGATACCTTTTCAATGGTTCTCTGACACAAGGGGCGGAATGGGGCGGATCCTGCGCAGTGCGATCAACGCCAAGGCAGATGCGACGGCAGCAGCCACATACAACATGCTGATGCCAGCGTAGTGGAGCACCGCAGCCAAGAGCCACGAGCCAATCCCGATACCCACATCAAAGGCCAAGTAGAACGCCGCAGTTGCCTTGCCGCGCTCAGGCACGCGGTCGACATGGATGGCAATCAACGCCGGGTGCGACAAGCCGCCGCCACTGGCGGTACAGGCAGCGGCGAGCATGAGCAACGGCAGACTGTCCGCGAGGGCAAACAGGAACATGCCCACGACCGTCAATACCGTGGCGGGGAGTAGCACCGTGCGCCGGTCGGCACCGTCGATGAATCGACCGCTGAGCAGCCGGGTGGCAATAATGGCGACACCGTAGGCAACGTAGACTGGGCCGATCGGACTGATGTCGCGTCGCTCAGCCAAGAGCGGCAGATACTGGAAGTAGGCGCCGAACCCCACGCCGAAGCAGAATGTCGTCGCCATTGCCGGCCAAATAACCGGTGGGAACGAGAGCAACGAAAAACGTGCCGGCGGCTCGTTTGGTATGGCTTGGGCGGGAACGATTTGCCATATAACGAGGCCCGCGATGCATGCGGCAATCCCCGTGGCAACAAATGCACCGCGCGTCCCGATGATTGGTAACGCACTACTGACCACCAGCGGCACTATCGTGATTGCGATGTTGGCGGCGGTGCCATAGCGTGCCAAGGCGGTGCCACGGTGCGATGCGGCGACCAGCCCCGACACGAGGGCTGTGGCAGCAGTGGTGAACGCCACATAGCCCGATGCCTGCAAAAGCCGCAACACAAACAGCAATGCAACGTTGGTAGTCAATCCCACCATGCTGCCGCCGACTGCCAACGCAATGGTGCCGTAGACGATCACCGGACGGACCCCATAGCGGTCACTGAGTGCGCCCGCAAACGGACGCCCAACGAGTGACGCAATCCCGAACGCGCCCATGACGATACCGATATGCCAATCCGATATGCCTTCTGCCTGCATGTACAGCGGTAACGGCACGATGAGCGCATAAAACGCTGCAAAGAAGCAGATAGTGGCGGCGAATGCGGCCCAGAAGGCACGTCGGGTGGCAAGATCCATCACTGCTCCTCGGGTATTAGCTACAGCAGCCGCCCCGTGGCTTGCGGGCGGTAATCTGTGCGCTGGCGAAGCGCGCAATCAAGTTGCCCATGTCGGCGCGTTCGGCGTCATTCAGGCCTTCGTGCAGGGTGGCCGGCATCAGCCCATACAAATCGCCCGGTGCATAGTGTTGGGTGACCGAAATAGCGACATCGACAAAGCCCGCCTGCTGCAGGATACGGGTGAAGTCGCTGATGGTCAATGCACCACCGATACACCCCGACCAATCGAGGCTGGCACGAATCGTCGCTTCGTCGACCGACAAATCACTGAGCGTGCCATCGATGACGACGTCCGACATGGCGATGCGGCCGCCGGTACGGAGCACACGTAACGCTTCGCGCATGGCAGCGGGCTTGTCTGGCGATAAGTTGATGACACAGTTCGAGATGATGACGTCGATGCTGCTATCTTGGATCGGCAGCTGCTCGATGAGTCCCTTGCGAAACTCGACATTCTGCACGCCGATGGCGTCGGCGTTGCGCCGGGCCAAGGTCAACATCTCGTCGGTCATATCGACACCATAGACCCGCCCGGTTGGGCCGACGCGCTCGGCTGCCAAAAAGCAATCCAACCCCCCGCCGGAACCGAGGTCGAGCACCACATTGCCGGGGAGCAGTGCGGCAATTGCCTGTGGATTACCACAACCGCGACTGCTTGCCACTGCATCGGCAGGTGCGCCGCTCAGATCGATATCGTATAGATCGCTCCCGCAGCACGAATTGTTGGTGCCGCAGCAGGCACTGCTGTCGAGGGCGACCGCGCGATAGGTATCGGTGACTTTGAGATAAATGTCGTTTGGGTTGATGCTGGTCATGCGGAGGCTCCGTTCGGTTGGGTAAATTGTTCGATGCAACAGGCAAGCGCCGTGAGTTGGGCGCGCTCGATGTGATAGTAGACATTGGTCCCGCGGGACGTCGCCGCGATAATCCCTGCGTCACGCAGGATGCGCAAATGGTGCGAAATCGTCGGCTGACTGAGGTCGAACAATTGCTCGATATCGCAGGCACACAACGGCTCGTTGGTTGCATGAATGAGGCTAACAATCGACATGCGTATCGGGCTTGCTAATGCCTTGCAACACGCGACAAGTGCGTCGTGTTGGGCTATCTGTGGTGTATCAATCACGGTGTCCACTGTTCCTTTCTGACCAAAGTATATTCCGAATATAGATGTTTGTCAATATAGATGTTTTTCTATGTTTTGAGTAGCACTCACCCCCCGCCGCAGAATTGAAATGCGGGTCGAACGAATCATTGCTGCTGCTATTGCGTCAAATCAGGTGGATTGAGGGCGGCCCGTGCTGCGGCGGCGGCATCGGCGTCTTCTTGTTTGAGCGTACGATAGGCGTCGATGTACATCAGGATGTAACCGCTGACGATCAGCGCCGTCAGCTTGATGACGCCGGTCCCCAACACAAAAAACAAATACGTCAAGCCACCAAAAATACCCAACACATTGTTGAGCGTGATGACCCAGATCCGATGCAGGGTGACACGCAGGCTCCATGGCGGGACCGGTGCTGCGGGGTCTGGAAAGCTCAGTTGGCCCATATTGCGATAGGCACTCGAAAAATAGACCACAAACGAGATGCTGGTAATCATGATGGCGTACCAATAGACCGAGGCGTCGACAAAATGCAACAGCGAAATACCACCCGAGATAGACAGGGCGTTGGCCGTGAGAATGCGCCAGAGTTTTATGAAGAAGATACGCGTCGGGCTCATCGGGCGCTCCCCGTGTCTACAAAATGGATGCCGTATGGTGCACTCATGCGGTTGCCTCGCGACGATCATCGGCTTCTTCACTCAGGATGAGCCGATAGCCGTCGACATACAACAGCACGAACCCGCACGAAATGCTGATTGCCGTGGTAACCAGCGGGGTCCCCGAGACATACAGCAATACCGATATGGTGGCGGCAACGGTGAAGATGTTGCGCTCGGTGATTTTCCACAGATTCCCGAGAAATGCGAACGCATTGTGCGTGATTTTCATGTCTGCGGGATCGTAGACCTCGATACCCTGGTACGCATAGGTATAAAACAACCCATAGCCGAGCACCGTGGTGGCCAGCGACTCCCAGAAAATCCGTCCATCGAGGCAGAATAACGCTGCCAACCCACACGAGAGAAAAATGCCGTTGGCCTCGGTGACGCGCCAGACTTTGCGCAGAAAGAGGCCGACATCGAAGTGGTACTCCTCGCCCTCGCCGTCGTCTTGCTTGGGGAGGGTACGAAACGCGGTGTAATAGTACAGCAACAGACCCGTCACCGTCAGCGCCATCATCAACAAGCGCGTCGTGTCCGACACGGTGAAGAGGACATTGATGGAATTGAAAATAGTCACCGCGTTGCGCGTGGTACTGGTCCAAATGGTCGAAGCGGTGCTGCCGATTGCCTGTGAAGGACTACCACGGCGCGAATTGGATCGGCGCAGGATACGCCCGAAGGAACGCTTGGTCATAGATCAGCCCTGTTACTTCTTTTCTCGACGGGTCGCACGTCGTGCAGCCCCACCACTGCCGGCTATGGCACTGACGGCCATGGTCGCGACCAAGGCACGTCGGGTGCCGACGGGGACATTCGAGCCGATTTGGGTGTAATCGTCGAACCCGCTACTGAACAAATCTATTTCGGTCT
>CAIPUQ010000608.1 GCA_903868295.1 uncultured Roseiflexaceae bacterium | reverse complement strand
TCGGCTCCACCGTCACCGCCTGCCCCGTCGCACGCGCCGCCAACACCGCAGCAACCACCTCCCGCGTATCGCCCGTCAGCGTTGACAGGAGCGCTACACCACCCGCAGATTTGGACAATACCACCCCGTGCTCGAGCCACCACAGCGTCCGACACAGGTTCAAAATCACATACACCGGATTGTCCGTCACATCCGCCACTGCACTCACGATGTCATGCCACACCGCAGCCAACGCATCTTCCTGCGACGGCACCGGCCAGTCGACAGACCCATGCAGCGCAATGCCCGCCTGCCGGGCAACGACCACATGCACCGTTAGATCCGGATCGGTATGCACCGCCAACCAGTCCGTCGCAGGGTCTGCCAGTAGCTGTGTGGTCCGGTCACGCCAGTCTTCGGAATAATGAAAGAGATACGGCGCGGGATGCACCCACGCCGCCAATGCCCCACGCTCCAGCACCGACACTTCGATCGGCGCCGGCTGCAGCGACTCGGCCAACAGCACCTGTGCCAGTGCACGCACCTGCGCAACCGTCAATGCCTCGCTGCAGACCACCAGCACATCGAGGTCGCTCTGCCCAGGGACAAACTCGCCCAGCGCCAGCGAACCATGCAGGACCACCGCACAGTCGTCGCCCAATAGCGCCACCAGCTGCGTCGTCAGCCGTCCAATCTGTTTCTGTACCGCGATAGGGAGGTGCACCGTCATCAAAACCGCACCCGTGCGTCGTCACGGCGTCGGGTCACCCGCTTTTCATCGAGGTACTCGAGCACGGCCAGGGCATATTTGCGCGTCGTACCGAACCGATCGCGGAACTGACCAACCGTCACCTGGCCATCGGTGTCTATGGTGGTCAGGATCCAGCTGGTCATTTCGTGCCAGGCGTCATGCGAAAAAGCGACATCCGCGCCGATGTCGATGATTTGATTGCTGCCGATCAGGTACTGTTGCAGTTCACGGTCCAACCCTGTCGGCGGCGGCGCATAGGGTTGCTGTCGCAGGCTCGCCAGTGCACCATCGACCATGCGCTGTTGGGCATCGGTCAGGGTCACCACACTCCCCACGCGGCGCAGCAACCCGTCGCCGCAACGCTCGATGATGCCCTGCCACGGCACCGTCAACAACGCCTCCAACACTCCCGGCTCGACCCCGAGGCGCCGGCGCAGTTCTTCGCGCGGCATACCAATGCGCAACGGGTAGCGCGTCTTGTAGCCGTCGAGTGCTTTTGTGGCGTGCTCTTGGAGGGTCTGCAGGGTTGCGGCGTCGATGACCCACTCGTCGTTCAGCACGCGTACCTGCGTCATCTGCGCCAGTGTCTGCACGACCCGCGCGCGATCGAGGTGCGTCGTCTGCACGAGCTCGGCGATGCTGACGGCGTTGCCACGGACAGCCGCCCAACACAGGTCAGCGGGGCTGGCCCGCTCCAGCGCCGCCAACCGATCGATGACCTCGCTCCGAAAGCGCCGATGGCGCAACGGGTGGGTGTCGATGACCCGCCCACCCGCCAACGTCATACTGGGCGACGGCTGCCGCAACACCACCCGATCGCCGCGCCAGAGCGGTACTGCCCGTGCCAAATGTAACTGCGCATACCCTGACTCGCCCTGTTCGATGACGTCGGCATCGAGCAACGTTACCCGGGCAGCGCTCTCGGCTGCCCCCACAAACACATCGACCTGCATCCCCTGCCGCAACGGGCGCGGCGCCACGCGGGCCAACGACAGGCGCACATCGATGCGGTCGGTGGGCACAATAGTGCCCGGCACCGTCACCAAATCACCGCGGCTGATGTCGTGATGCGATACCCCTGCCAGATTGATGGCCACCCGGGCGCCCGGGCTGGCTTGTTGCAGCTTTTGGCGATGCATCTGCAAGCCGCGGATGCGTGCGCGCAGGCCGGCAGGGGCAATCTCGACTTCGTCGCCCACCTGCATGTCGCCGGCCTGGAGCGTACCGGTCACCACGGCACCAAATCCATCCATGCTGAACACCCGATCGACCCACAATCGGGCTGGTTCATCCAGTCGGGTCGGCGGGGTCAACGTGTCGACAAGGGTGTCGAGGGCGGTACGGAGCGCATCCATACCATAGCCCGTTTTGGCCGACACGACCACGAGTGGCGCCTCAGCAAGGCGTGAATCAGCCAGCTGCAGGCGGATATCATCGACCACAAGGGGCAACCACGCAGGGTCGACCATATCGGCTTTGGTGACGACCACGATGCCGCGGGGGATCTCGAGCAACTCGATAATCGCCAAATGTTCACGCGTCTGCGGCATCATCGACTCGTCGGCCGCGATAACCAGCAAGGCAGCGTCGAAGCCACTGACCCCAGCCAGCATCTGCTTGATGAAGCGCTCATGCCCCGGCACATCGACGAGACTAATATCGCGACCAGACGGCAGCTGCATCCACGCAAACCCCAGTTCGATGGTCATCCCACGGCGCTGTTCTTCGCGTAGACGATCCGGATTAATCCCAGTCAGCGCCTCGACAAGGGTCGATTTGCCGTGATCGACGTGTCCTGCGGTACCAATGACATACATGCGCTGTCCTCTCGCGTCGCTGTTGGGTCGGTATCGATTGCATCACCATGCTTCAAAACACGGTTTTTGTGGCGTTCCGAGGCGCATATGGTATTATACCTGCAACAGAACAACCACCGATGGATAGGAGTATCCTGCATGCATCAGCGTCGTGTTGTCGTCACCGGAATGGGTGCAATTAGCCCCCTTGGTCTCGATATTCCCGCCTTGTGGGACGGCATCCGGACTGCCCGCAGTGGCACCGGTCCCATCACTATTTGTGATGTGAGCAATCTCGAGACCCGTTTTGGTGGCGAGGTCAAAAACTTCGACCCTACCAATTATATGGACCGCAAAGAAGCCCGCCGCAACGACCGCTTCATCCACTTCGCCATCGCTGCCGCCAACGAAGCCATCACCATGGCCGGGATCACTGCCACCACTGAAAACGCCGAAGACATCGGCGTCGTCGTCGGCAGCGGCATCGGCGGTATTGCCACCATCGCCGAAAACATCCTGACCATGCACGAAAAAGGGCCCGGTCGGGTCAGTCCCTTCATGGTTCCCGCCATGATTACCAACATGGCAGCGGGTCAGATTTCGATGATGCACGGCTTCAAAGGCCCCAACTTCTGCCCAACATCGGCCTGCGCCACCGCAGCGCACGCTATCGGCGAAGCCGCCGAGATTATCCGTCGCGGCGCTGCCACCATCATGATCGCCGGCGGCTCCGAAGCACCCATCACCCCCCTCGGCATCGCCGGCTTCAATGCCAACAAAGCCGTGTCGACCAACAACGACAACCCGACCACCGCATCGCGACCGTTCGATGTCACCCGTGACGGCTTTGTGCTTGCCGAAGGCGGCGCAATCGTTGTGCTCGAATCGCTCGAATCCGCGATCTCACGCGGGGCGACCATCTACGCCGAAATCATCGGCTATGGCCTCTCAGCCGACGCCTACCACATCACCTCGCCGGCCCCTGGCGGCGAAGGTGCCGGCCGCGCCATGAAGATGGCCCTGCGCACCGCTGGCATCATCCCCAGCGATGTCCAGTACGTCAACGCCCATGGCACCAGCACCAACGCCGGCGACATCGCCGAGACCATGGCCATCAAAACCGTCTTTGGCGAACATGCCGCCAAACTGGCCGTCAGCTCCTCCAAATCACAGCTCGGCCACCTTGTCGGCGCCGCCGGCGCAATCGAAGCGGTCATCTGCATCTTGGCCATGCAACACAGCCTCATTCCCGCAACCATCAATTTGCACACCCCCGACCCTGCCTGTGATCTCGATTATGTGCCTAACACCCCACGACCCGGCACCATCAATATTGCAGTAAGCAACTCGTTCGGCTTCGGTGGTCACAATGTGTCGTTGGCGCTGCGCCGCTGGAGTGGGCAATGACCAAACCGGTAGCCAGTCTGCCGGAGCGCCTCGGGGTGCCGTTCACCGATATGACGCTGTTGCGTGGTGCCGTCATGCACCATTCGTATCGTTACGAACGCCCCGAGGAGGCCATCAGCCACCCCAACACCCAACGTCTCGAGTTCCTCGGCGATGTCGTGGTCAGCATGGTTGCGACGCAGCTCGTATTCGATGCCTTCCCGGATGCCGACGAAGGCACCATGACGCGCCTCCGTAGTGCCCTGATCCGTACCGAGAACCTCGCTGCCATGGCGACCCACTACGGCCTTGGCGAATACGTCATCGTCAGCAAAGGCGAAGACCACTCGGGCGCGCGTACGCGCACCAGTCTGCTTGCTGATGTGTTCGAATCGATCGTGGCTGCCATTTTTATCGACCAAGGGATGCAGGCGGTGCAGGGCTTTCTCACGCCGCACTTCACCGCTCAACTCGAACGACTGCGCCGCGACGGCACTCCCAACGATCCACGCAGCCGCCTCCAAGAAGAGAGCCAGCGGCGCTTTAATATCACGCCACGCTACCGAACGGTGTCAATGTCTGGCCCCGAGCACCAGCGCTCATTTGTCGTCGAAGCCGACATAGGCACATATACCCTTGGATCTGGTACGGGACCGAGCCAACCCATCGCCCGTGCCCAAGCAGCTGCAGTCGCACTCCAGTACTTGGCCGAACACCCACGCTTCGACCCCAAGGTGCCGGTCGTCCCCATAGCATGAAAGAACGTCCATGCGCCTCTATGTGACCGGCGGTTCCGGTTATCTCGGTACATATCTCGTCGCAGCTGCCCGGGCCCTCGGCTGGCAAGTGCGGGCGAGTCACTATAGCCACCCGATCGACGACAGCCAAGACACCGTCGATCTGCGGCAGCGTGGCGCACTCACGCAGGCTATCAACGCCTTTCGTCCTGACGCGGTTATCCATACCGCCTACCGCCAAAACGACCCCGACCTGCACGCGGTGACCGTGCTCGGGGCCGTCGAGGCTGCAGCTGCCAGTGCCGTCATCAACGCACGCCACATTCACTTGTCGAGCGACATGGTATTTGCCGGTACCGCCGATGAATACGACGAAATAGACATGCCAGACCCCATCGTTCCCTACGGCGTCGCCAAAGCCGTTGCCGAAGCAGCCGTCGCACAAGCCCACCCCGAGGCCAGCATAGTGCGCACCTCACTCATCTACAGCCTGCCCACTGCCGCACCTGGCCGCCATGACCAGCTGGCCCTCGATGCAGCAGCAGGGCGCACACAAATGGCGTTTTTCACCGACGAATGGCGCTGCCCCGTCCTCGTCGACGAACTCAGCGCTGCGCTGATCGACCTGCTGGGCCACGACCATCGCGGCCCGCTCCAC
>CAIPUQ010000607.1 GCA_903868295.1 uncultured Roseiflexaceae bacterium | reverse complement strand
GTGCTATGTCGCCGTCACCCGCGCAGCCGAGCGATTATACGTCTCGTGGTGTCGCGAGCGCAATGCCAGCAACCGCGCCAAGAAATCGAGCGTCAGTAGTAGCAAGGTCGCCAAACGCTCGCAGTTCTATGACGACATCGAAGAGTACGGTCGTGAACTGGCCAGTCTTCGCAAGAGATAGGGGAATTCATGGAACACCAAGAAAACAGTATGCAGACCCTGCGGCGTTATATCCTGCAATGGTTGATTACCAGCTTGGCGATTTTCGCTGCATTTTCGCTCGTTCCCGGCATTACATTTACTGGCAACGGGTACGAAATCGGCATTATCGCCATGATATACAGCGTCATTAACTTGCTCATTCGTCCGGTGTTGACCCTCATCACCTGCCCGATGATTATTCTTACATTGGGCATGTTTACCGTGATCATCAATGGGGTGTTGTTACTGATTACTGCGGATTTGGCGAAGTATTTCGGTATCGATTTCCAGATCGAAACATTCTTTACGGCACTCATCGGCGCTGTGGTTATCTCATTGACGACCTTTGTGCTCAATCTCCTCAGCGGCGAAAACAACGTCAAAGTACACATTGCAAAATAATCTGGCTACACAAAAACACCCTCTTCTCAGGCCGTGTAACATGCACTCGTCTACGGCACAGACGACTGCCGGGCACGACGCAAGAGGAGCGCAGTCACCACGATTGTCACTCCCCACGCGCCCACCGCGAGGATAGCCGCAGAAATAACCAGCCACGGTCGATAGCGAAACACGACATGATGCGTACCGGCCGGAATAGTGACACGCAAGAAGGGGTCGCGTACCAACAGTGCCGCCCGGTCGTCGACGGTCACCACCCAATCAGGGAACGCGTATTCTTGGATCGATACATCCGTCGCGGTTCGGACGGTGCACGCCAGATCTATCGTTCCTGCTGTGGCGTTCACGGTACATGCGTCTTGCGCCAGTTGTGCAGGGTCGGACAATTGCACATACTGAGCTGTCGCATTCTGACGGGCATACAGCATCCATTCTGCATAGCTATTCTGTGGCTCCCAGCCCACGCTTGGATCAGCTTCTTCTGTCGACAACAGAAACCGCGGCTCAATGGCCGGCTTGCCGCGAGGATGATACGGATAGAACAAATTCCAAAAATTCTTGTGGCTTGACTCCAACACATCGAGATACTGCATGTCCGTCTGCACATTCAGATACGAGACTGGATCATCTGCGAGCGCCGCCATCACTCCAGAAGAATCGCTTTGGTATGGGGTGAGCGAGACGTACTCCATCACGGTCGAACGCACCATCCATACTTGCCACACGAGGAGCAGGAGCACCCCTGCAGAGCGCAGACGCTGCCCAACCGCGTGTCTGCGAGCGGTTGCTTCAATTGCGGCATACCCGTGCGCACTCAGCACAATCACCACCACGGCAATCGCGCTACCGACGACAACCACATTGCGGAGATACGAGGCCCAGGTGACCAACACGGCAATACTCGTGGCGCGTAACCCCCATTGCAATGCTCCCGAGAAGAGTACCGCCGTGAGCAAGAGAATCCACAGCCATACAATAGGCGGTGCTGGTGTCGACACCGCACCATCGTGCGTTGACTGCCGACGTCCCATGAGAGCCACCCCCACAACTGCCAACAAGACAGTAACCGGGCCGACGGTGTTGCGGTACAAGTAGGGATACAGCAGGTCATGGCGTGATGACGTATCAGCGGTCCAAATGAGGTGCAAGAAGAATTCAGCAAGCTGCGGGGGCGCAGTTGCGTCGAGATCGCCTTCTTTTTGCATCAAATGACCATAGAGCAGATACGACACGACAACAGGCAGGGTCAGGAGTAGCACCATGCCGCCGACCGACAGAACGGCACGCGCCGCGAGACGAGTCCCGACACGTAGCAATGCATCCCAGAGCAATGGGAGGCAGCAGAACGCGAAAAGCAATTGAAAGTACCCCTGCCCTGCCAATGCCAACCCAGCAATTGCCAGTGACATGAGGAGCATGCGCTGCATACTCGGCTGTCGGGTCCAGGCGATGACTGCAACCACTGCGCTGGTCCACGATGCAACAGCCAACGGTAATGCAATCGAACCGACCTCAATCCGCGTCAACAGGTGCCCGCCAGCCATCAACATACTGGTCAGCCACATCGTTGGAAGCGTGCGCAAACCATAGAGGCGTGCATACCAAAGGCCAGAAACGCCCATGAGGGCGATTGCAAAAATGATCGTGATGTTGGCAGCAGCACGCGGATTCGTCAATGTCGTGGCGATCGCGACAATCGGGTGTTGGGCAGCGGTGTACGGGTCCCCGTAGAAAGGGGACCCACCGCCATGGTTGTTCCATAGCATACAGAATCCGCACTGTTTGAGCTGTTGCCAGCTGTACAGCGCATGGATGTGCACAGGGAATTCTCGACCCGATTGTATCGCTGACAGATCAAAAAACGGCAGTGCCAGCGAAACGCCGAGGGTCCCGCACACCATCGCAAGAGCCAGGATCCGTTGTACCTGCGGAGTCAATGAACGCATATATGTTCTCCATTGAACTCCGTCAGCACCGTATGTTTGACACTGCTTCCGCTGATTCTCAATCTGCGGTCAGAATGAATCGTGGACTGCAAGGGTGTGACTCGATTCGTGCACCAGGATCAGACAAACGTTGCTGGTCGTCGGTAATTGATCACGCACAGTCCAATAATCAGCACCCACGGCACCGGCAACAGAATGAGTCCTGCCCAGGCATACCACGGAGCGTAAGAGAAAAACACGCGGTGATTGCCTGCGGTCAACGGGACACGTAGCCAATCGCTCTCAGGGACTGCACTCGTACGCCCATCATCAACGGTAGCCTTCCACCCCCGCAAGCCGAATTCATGGATGCGTAGCACGCCAGCGGGCACTGCAGTGCAGGTGACCTCAATCAGGCCACCGTTTTTGGAGTGGACACATGGTGTGATTGCACCCGATTCATCGATTACTGCTGCATAGGCAGCTTCGGGACTTTCATTGCGATACAACGCCCAGTCGTCTTCGTAGGATGCAATGACACTG
>CAIPUQ010000606.1 GCA_903868295.1 uncultured Roseiflexaceae bacterium | reverse complement strand
TGTCCAGTTGGCTGACACCGCAGTCTTGCGCAAAAGCAAGACACCGCAAGGGTCGTCATGCGGGAGTGTCTTCAAGAACCCACCCGGCGATTCTGCTGGTCGATTAATCGAAGCTGCAGGACTCAAAGGATACGCGGTCGGGACCGCTGTGGTCGCAGAGCGTCATGCAAATTACATCATCAATCGCGGTGGTGCGACGAGTGCCGATGTCCGCGCGCTGGTTGCGCACATCCGCGCCACGGTCGCTACGCAGAGTGGCATCACCCTCGAACCCGAAGTACAAATTCTGGGCGAAGAATGGCCGTTCAACGCCGCATAGAGGAGTCCCCGATATGAACCGTATTCGCATCGGCGTGATATTTGGTGGTCAATCGAGTGAACACGAAGTTTCACTGGTGTCTGCCCGCGCCGTCCTCGCTGGTCTTGATCCGGTCCGGTATGACGTCGTTCCCATTGGGATCCGCAAGAACGGTCAGTGGCTGGCAGAAGGTGATGTGCTTGCAACGCTCGAAGCCGAGTCTGATGTGGCACTCCTGCCGGGCGGTGGTGCCCATGTCAAGGCACCCGCACAGCCTGCCCAAATGACTGCCTCGCCTTTGGCCATCATACGCGGTGAATATGCCGCCCCCCATGCCGTACGAGGGCTTGATGTGGTGTTCCCGGTATTGCATGGACCAATGGGCGAGGACGGCACTATCCAAGGGCTCCTCGAACTCGCAGGGATTCCCTATGTCGGCTGTGGCGTGCTTGCCTCTGCGGTCGGGATGGACAAGGCAATGATGAAAGCCGCCTTCGCTGCTGCCGGTTTACCGGTTGTGCCATGGCAGTTGGTGCGCACACACGAGTATCACGCAGATCCTGCCGCCTGTGTCGCCCGCCTCGAGGCAACACTGGTCTATCCGATGTTTGTCAAGCCTGCCAATATGGGGAGCAGTGTCGGGATTAGTAAGGTAAAAACCCGCGCAGAACTGATAGCGGGACTCACACTCGCTGCGTCATTTGACCGCCGTATTGTGGTCGAACAAGGCGTCTCAGCGCGTGAAATCGAAGTCTCGGTGTTGGGCAACGATGCACCAATCGCCAGCCTGCCAGGCGAGATAATCCCCGCCAATGAATGGTATGATTATGAGGCAAAGTACCTCAACACGGCGACCCAGGTGGTCATTCCTGCCCCGCTCACTGACGCCCAAACGCAGAGCGTGCGCCGCATCGCACTCCAGTCGTTTCTCGCAGTTGATGGTGCAGGATTAGCACGTGTTGACTTCTTGTACGATCAAGCAGCCGACGTGTTTTATATCTCAGAAGTCAACACCATGCCTGGGTTTACACCGTTTAGCATGTATGCCAAAATGTGGGACGCCAGCGGCATGTCGTACCCCGAGGTGCTCGATCGCCTCGTGGCGCTTGCACGCGAACGAGGGACACGCGCCGAAGGAGCATAGGTGAGTAGTCAACGGCCACGGACAAACCGACCGACCCCCAGTACGCGCCGCCCCGAAGGGGTGCGTCCGGGGGTGCGTATCCAGTCGTTGACATATGTGCGCACCGGGCGACCGCTCAGCATTATCCTGCTGCTAGGGGTGCTCGCGTACATCTATTCTCTCTGGAACAACCCGGCATACACGGTAACGTCCGTGACCGTGACGGGAGCATCAACACTCAGTAGCGATCGTGTCGCCGAACTCTCTGGTGCGGTGGGTGCGTCGATCTGGTCCCTCGATGCAAATACCATGCAAACCACCATTCTCACGAGTCCATATGTCGTGTCTGCCGATGTCGCGGTGCGCCTCCCCAACACCGTCACCGTGTCGCTCAACGAACACGAAAGCGAAATTCGTTGGAAAAACGGGTCTTCATACCTGATCGTTGACCCGTCCGGTACGTTGCTGGGCATAGACCCGGCAGTGGTAATCACGGGCACGCTCATCATCAACGACGACAGTGCGGTATACCTCAGTCCTGGCGATACGGTCGATGCCCAAATTGTGACGCTCGCACGCGTGATTAGCCAACGCATGCCCACCGAAGCAGGGCTCGAGATTGCGCGGATTGGTTGGGACGAACGCCGCGGTATATCGGTGATCTCGGCGACGGGGCAGACCATTTTGTTCGGGACGCTTGATCGTATCGACGAAAAACTCGCCCTACTTGCACAACTCAACCAAGAACGCACTGTCTATGCGTTCGCCGACCTGCGCTCGCTGACACCCTACTACCGCGACGATATTCCCTTTACCGAGACAATCACGCAGACATTGGTAATCTCCGATGCCGTCGAACCAGCACCCTAGCACAAGAGGTAGCCTGTGAGTATGCGCACCATTGCCGGTATCGATATCGGCTCAACCAAAATAATCACGATGATTGCGCAGATGGATGGGGAACAAATCATCACGGTGCTCGGGTACGGCGTTGCCCCGGCACGCGGCGTCGAACGCGGTATCATTGTCAACCTCGAAGAAGCGACGCGCTCCGTCAAGGCCAGCATCACGCAGGCCGAACAAATGGGTGGCTACCGCGTCGGGTCTGCGTATGTCTCGATTACCGGGAAGCACATCCAAAGCTTTACCCGTACGGGGCCGGTTGCAATCTCACGCGAGTACGATGGCCATGTGCGCCACGAAGATATCCTCCGTGCGGTCGAAATAGCCCAGGCCGAGCCGCTCCCCGCAAACGTCGAACTCCTCCACGTTATGCCGTTCCGCTATACCCTCGACACCCAAGAAGTACAAGATCCCATCGGGATGCGTGGATATCGCCTCGAGGTCGATGTCCACATCGTCGTCTGCGACATCAGTGCTATCCAGAACATCATCAAGGTCGTCCAAAACTGCAATGTCGAAATCGATGATGTCGTCCTCCAGCAACTCGCCAGCGCCGAAGCCGTTTTGACTGATGATGATCGCCAAAACGGGGTCGTCTTGGTCGACATCGGAAGCGACACTACCGGCGTTGCCTTTGTCGCCCAGGGTGCAACGTGGCACACTCACGTCATCCCCGTTGGTGGGCACACTATCACCAATGACCTCATCCTGATGTTCCAACTCAACCATGCAATCGCCGAACAAACCAAACAGAGCATCGGCGAGGCGGTTGCCGACCCCCACCGCCATCGCGATGTCATCGAGCTCGAAGGCCAACGTCCAGGCGAACCAGTATCAATAAGTCGACTCCATTTCAACGAAGCCATCCAAGCACGCTGTGACGAGCTCATCGACTTCATCATCTATGAGGTGTCACAAAGCTCTTACATGGGTGCATACAACGCTGGGGTGGTGTTGACCGGGGGTGGCGCACAGCTGCGCAATCTCGATATTCTCTTCTACGAGCGCTTTAACGCACCAATTCGCATCGGGGTAACCGAGGATGTCTATGGTCGCATCGATAGCCTCAATACCCCCGCATACACGACAGTGCTCGGTCTTATTCGTTGGGGGTACCGCCATGGGCAGAGCGGCAAACACAGCCGTGACGAAGATAGCCAGTGGGTCGATGTGTATGAGCGCTTCAAAATGTGGTTACGTGAGTTCCTACCGTAGAAGTCTATTGCATTGATATGACCAACGCACGAGTCGCACTGCGACTCGTGCGTTTTGTGTCTATCCACCCTGCGTAGTGTTGTAGTATAATGTCAGAACATTACAAAATGATTTCAATCTCGTGCTGCAGCGCGTGTTCCATGTGCAGTCATATTCGATGGAGGGGATATGTTCGGTCACCAACAAGAGATCAATGAACGCGTGGCGGTCATCAAGGTCATCGGTGTCGGGGGCGGTGGATCGAACGCGGTCGACCGCATGGTCGCCGACGGTGTCCAAAATGTCGAGTTCATCACCGTCAATACCGATGCACAAGCGTTGGTCAACTCCAAAGCCAATCAACGCATCCGCATCGGCGACAAATTGACCAAAGGCCTCGGTGCCGGCGGTGACCCCTCCATCGGCGAAAAAGCCGCCGAAGAATCACGTATCGAACTGACCGAAGCACTGCACGGCGCCAATATGGTCTTTATCACCGCCGGTATGGGCGGTGGCACTGGTACCGGCGCTGCACCGATAGTCGCTAGCATTGCCCAAGAGCTGGGCATTCTGACCGTCGGGGTCGTTACCAAGCCGTTCGGCTTTGAGGGCAAACATCGGCGCAAGCACGCCGAAGAAGGCATCGAGCGACTTCGTCCACATGTCGATACGCTCGTCATCGTGCCCAACGATCGTTTGCTTCACGCTGGCAACAAAAACGCCACCATGATGCAGGCCTTCCAAATGGCCGATGGTGTGCTCCGGCAAGGAATTCAGGGCATTGCCGACATGATCAACCTGCCCGGGCTGATCAACGTCGACTTCGCCGATGTCCGCTCGGTGATGCAACGTTCCGGTACTGCATTGATGTCGATCGGCATCGGCAGCGGCGACAATCGCATGATCGACGCCGTCCGCGAGGCAGTCGAGTCCCCGCTTCTCGAAGTAACCATCACCGGCGCGCGGAGTGTCTTGCTCAATGTCACCGGCGGCGAAGACGTCAGCCTCTACGAGGTCCAAGAAGCCGCATCGGTCATCGAGGCTGCCGTTGCCCACAATGCCAACATCATCTGGGGGCTCCTCATCGATCCCAACTTCCCACGGGGTCAGGTCAAGGTGACGCTCATCGCAACCGGGTTCGACAACGAACGCCGACCGGATCCCGTCGTCGAACAGCGTGCCCCGTTGCCAACCCGTACCCCACCGCCGGTCTCTCGACCGACGCAACCGAGTATTTCGACTCCGCTCCAGACGCCACCAGCGCGCGATCAACGGACCCCGTCGCAACCGCTGCGCAACTTCCCCACCCAAGCCGACGTCGACATTCCGGTCTTTGTACGCCGCAACAAAGACCGCTAGTGCCCGCTGATGCGTGTGTTCGTCTGACCGGCAGCGTCGAAAGGATTTCTCGATGACTCATTCACAGCCCCGCGGCGTCCGTGCCGTCATTCGTGTCGTTGGTGTCGGTGGCGGTGGCTCCAATGCTATCGACCGCATGATCGAAGACGGCGTCCGTGATGTCGAGTTCGTCGCCATCAATACCGACGCCCAGGTCCTCCGTATGTCCAAGGCCCACTACAAAATCTGCATCGGTGAACGCCTGACCCGCGGCATGGGTGCTGGTGGTGACCCGGGCGTCGGTGAACGCGCCGCCGAAGAGACCAATGACGAGCTCTACGAAATTCTCAAGGGCTCCAACCTCGTCTTTATCACTGCCGGCATGGGTGGTGGTACCGGGACTGGTGCTGCTCCGATAGTCGCCAGCATCGCCCAAGACCTAGGGATTTTGACGGTCGCTGTGGTGACCAAACCCTTCAAGTTCGAGGGCTCCAAACGCCTCAATCAGGCCGAAGCGGGTATCGAGCAACTGCGCAAATATGTCGACGCCCTGGTCGTTGTCCCCAATGATCGGCTCGTCGAGGCGTATGCCAAGCGTGGCGTCTCCATGATCCAAGGCTTTCAAATAGCAGACAGTGTCCTGCGTCAAGGCATCCAGGGCGTCTCAGACCTCATCACCAAACCTGGTGTCGTCAACGTAGATTTTGCAGATGTCCAAACCGTCCTCAAAAATTCGGGCGAGGCGCTGATGGCAATCGGCGTCGGCTCGGGCGAAAACCGCATCCAAGAGGCAATCGAATCGGCCATGGCTTCACCGCTCCTCGATGTCGAAATCCGTGGTGCCAAGCGTGTGTTGCTCAATATTTCGTCCGGCGAAGATATCCGCATGACCGAGGTCGCCGAAGCAGCAACGATCATCGAAGGCATCGTGGCCGACGATGCCCAAATCATCTGGGGCTCTGTCATCGACCCTAACTTCCCGGCCAACCAAGTCAAAATCACCTTGCTCGCATCCGGCATCTCGACACTCAAACCCAAGGTTCAAATGCCCGTGCGCACGCCGCAGCACGTCGCGCCGGCACACCCGCCGACGCCGTCGCAGATCCCACCCGCCATGCGCAGTGCTCCAGCAGTTCCTGCGATCGCACCTGCGCAACAATCCCCTGCAGCCCCCAACATCGACCGCAACTCCCCTCTGGGGGGGCGCACTGCAAACAACGGCGATCCTGCCCCACGACGTCCGTACATCCCCCCCGACGAACAACAACCGCCGGCGTTCCCGTCTCGGCCAGCAGCACCGCGGCAATCGCCCCTCGACGGTGCGTTGCGCCAGCCATCGGCGAGCCCACGCCCGTACGACGACGACCCGGACATCTCATTGCCGCCCGCGATTCGGCACCGTCGTCACGACGACAACTAACACACGCGCGCCACCGTTGCCTGTCAACGGTGGCGTTTTTCTCTCTCTGCATGACAAATACCGGTATAATTGGCACGTCCCCATCACTCACAAAAGGAACCGACATGACGACGATGCTTGTCACCAATGGCCCCATCTACACCCTTGATCCCGCCAAACCACTCGTCGAAGCGTTGGGCATCCGCGATGGTATCGTCTGTGCCGCTGGATCACGCGCCGACGTACTCGCCATTCTGGGTACCCCCGATACGACGCTCGATTTACACGGCAAAGCAGCCATCCCGGGGCTGACCGATGCGCACGTGCACATCATCGCCACCGGCATGACCCTGCGCCAAGTCCGTCTGTATGGATACACCGACTTCGCCGAAGTCTGCAAGACCATTGGTGCGACTGACGATCGTCTACCCGACGGCGTTTGGCTCCAAGGCGGCGGTTGGGATCACACCCTATGGGGCGGCTACTGGCCCACTGCCGATGACCTCGAAAAGCTCTGTCCCGGACGGCCAGCCCTGCTCAGTCGCAAAGACGGCCACTCTGCCTGGGTCAACCATACCGCCATGAAGATCGCCGGCATCGATCGCCATACTGCCGACCCCGAGGGCGGCCACATCGATCGTGATGCCAATGGCAATCCCACTGGTATCTTCAAAGAGACTGCGATCAACCTCGTACGTCAACACATCCCCGACACGACCGACGAAGACCGTCGCGCCGCCGTGACTGATGCCTTCGCCGAAGGATACACGTACGGTATGGTGGGTATGCACAGCCTTACAGGTACTCGCCGCGATGGCTACAACGACCTACGCAACTTCCAATACATGCGCGAGCACGGCAAGCTCCCTGGCCGTATCCTGGTGCAAATGGACCCTGACGGCTTCGAACACATGCTCGGGCTTGGCTTGCGGAGTGGACTCGGTGACGACTGGTTGCGGATCGGCGCATTCAAGTTCTTTGCAGACGGCACCCTCGGGAGCGAGACGGCCGACATGCTCGCGCCGTTCGAAGGCGGCACCAACCTGGGCCTGCCAACCATGTCCCGCGAAGAAATCTTCGACAATGCCCGCCGTGCCAACCAAAACGGTATCGCGATCTCGGTCCATTGCATCGGGGATGGTGCCAATCGCAAAGTCCTCGACGCCATCGAGGCAGCCCTCAAACCGATGCAACAGCCCGGCGAATCCTTGGCAGCAACTGCGATGCGCTCGTTGGCGCTGCCGAATCGTATCGAACACTGCCAACTCCTCGACCCGACCGATATCCCACGCTTCGCTGCGATGAACGTCGTCGCCTCGATGCAACCCGTCCACATGATCGGCGACCTCGACACTGCGCAACGCCTGTGGGGCAAACGCAACGCTACGAGTTACGCCTGGCGCTCGGTCGAGTTGTCCGGCGCGGTCCTGGCACTCGGCTCCGATGCACCCGTCGAGTCGCTCAATCCCTGGCTTTCGATTTATGGTGCGGTCACCCGCCGCAAGCTCGATGGCACCCCCGCTGCCGGTTGGTACCCAGAGCAAGCACTGACCCGACTGAGCACGCTGCGTGGCTTCACCGTGGGTGCAGCATATTGTTCCAACAGCCATACACGTCAGGGGACGCTCATGCCCGGTATGGTCGCAGACCTGGCCGTCATGAAGCATGATCCCTTTGCCTGCGATGCATCACAACTCCAACACAACACCGCCCACCTGACGATGATCGAAGGCACCATCGTCTATCGCAATGACTTCTAGGTCACGCTCCTGAGAAATCCGGCGAGCGGACCAGGATTTGCGCCAGGACGGCGGCGGTTGGGGGGCAGGGCCCCAATACCGCCGCCGCCGTTCGTCTAGGGCTGTCCAGCCGCCCGCCGGCCCCGTTGATAAAGCCCGTCGGGGAGAAAAATCTTTCTCCCCGACGGGCTTTCAAAACTCGATTTGACACGCGCATAACCGCGTGCTAATATACACCTCGTTGCGAAACACATCCACTCCACCGAGCGAGATGCGCAATACGAAGCGAAGGAAGGCAGCCCTGAACAAGGGGCTGATTTTTATCGCCTCAGCACCTTCACAACTGAATCGTGACAACCATATAACACGGAACCCTGTCAACGGTGGGGAAGAGCGCTTCGGCGCAGGTTCTACCACTGAATGAAGAGTTTGATCCTGGCTCAGGACGAACGCTGGCGGCGTGCCTAATACATGCAAGTCGAACGCATCCTTCGGGGTGAGTGGCGCACGGCTGAGTAACACGTGGGAATCTGTC
>CAIPUQ010000605.1 GCA_903868295.1 uncultured Roseiflexaceae bacterium | reverse complement strand
GTCACATTACCCAGTGCAGCCACCTGCTCGCGCTCCGACACGACGTGGATGCCTGCAGCGGCCACCAGCGCATCGCCGTGCCAGATCCCCGCATAACAGCCGGTCTGTACCATGCGCGCGTCGAACCAATTGCCGGGGTATGCCTCGGCATACAATCGCTCGAGCGCGTGGATGTCAGTGTCGGTCAGCATGACTGCCGCACCTGCATCGGCTGCCAACGCCATGGCCCGGTCCTGCAACCCCATTTTTCGATACGTACCATGTGGCTCGCCTGTATACACCGCACCGAGCATGTTCATGGTTGGGGTATCGATATGCGCATAGAACCGTTTGGGCAACACATCGCACAGCGCCTGCACGAATTGCTCGTGGCCAGTTCCTGCTTCGTTGGCATGCGTCAGTAGCACCGGTGCCCCGCCAGGAACATAGAGCAAGGCGAGCTGCTGGATTGCCGTGCCGTCCACCCAACCATACCAGACGGTCTGCGGCCAAAAAAACGGATCCAAATCGCCCAGCTCATAGATATGCCGCATCGGCTGACGGCTCAGATACGCACGGATCGCCGCCGCATCGTGGAGTGCTTGCAGTGCTGCCATCTCATTCCCTTTCTCTACGATACGAATCTCACAGAGGGGAGCTCCGATTCTGCGCTACCATAGGGTATCGATTTACCGGGGATTGTATGCTTCCACTCTACATTGTTTCGACCACGCTGCTCATCCTCGCGCCCGGTGCCAATATGATGATGATACTCGCACTCGCCAGTGCCCACGGTGGCGCTGCTGCGCGGCGGGCAGCGCTGGGATTGACCAGTGGCGTCCTGTGCCATACCGCTCTGGCGGCCACCGGTGGTGCACTGTTGATACAGCGTTGGCCAGCAGCACTCCAGCTCATCCAAATCAGTGGCGGCGTGGTGCTCCTATGGATTGGCGGCCAAATGCTGGTGGGCCAAATCTGGCCGTCGCGGGTTGCGATGCATAAACGCGTACCACATCGCCATTCTGCATTCATTCAAGGCGTACTTTCGAGCCTCACCAACGTCAAAACACTGGTTCTGTTTGTGAGCTTTCTGCCACAGTTTTTTGCGGTCGATCAGGCGGTTGCAGCGCAATTTGTGCTCCATGGGGGCATCTACGCCGTGCTCACCCTGATTATCTACGCGACCATCGGCAGTGTGGCTGGGGCATTTGCGACAACCCTGCAACGACCACTCATCCAACGCAGCGTGCGTGCTGTTGCTGGGGTTGTCATCATTGTATTTGGGGTGCTGGGGGTCCGTGGAACGTAGCGCTTCATGACACGATGCACCTGAGAGATGTTAAAACGGGTATTTTTAACAAAAACAAGCGTTCTTTCCGTTGTCATACTGCGTCAAAGAAAGGAACGCACATGACGTCACCACGAACAATCTGCCCGCAGTGCATTACTCTGCACGCACCTTCTGCCTCGGTATGCCCCGATTGTGGCGGGGCGCTCAAACTGATGAGCCCTAGCGAATCACCGACGAATGCTGGCGCAACAACGACAGGGACAACGGTGAACACGGTAAGCACCACTACTCCTCACGCATCGACGTGCCCGCACTGTCAGGGTACGCTTGCGTCCGTAGGTGGAACGACGTGTCCACTCTGCAATAAACCGTTCCCCGCATGGTGGCTAGCTTGGACCAAAGCACAGCAACCTACCTCGCCAGAAACCGAAGGGACTTCCTCAGGAATAAAGCCACCAGAAACACAACAAACTGCAGCCCCGCCACCAGCAAAAAAACCCCAACGACAGATACCAGGACATTTTTCTGCTGACCATCATGCGGACATTATTGAGCGCTCCTATAACGCATATACCCTACAGCTGATGCTCGTCAGAGGGATCGCGTATCTTGCGTCGATCATCGCCGGCATCTTGTTTATTGTTGTTGCAGGATCGTTGAACGGAATGTCACGAAATAGTTCAGACGTGATGGGCTTTCTCTCCATGGGCGTCTTTGCGGGTTCATTCTCCGGGTTTATTGGGACATTTTTTGTCGCATTCGTGTTCTTTTTACTCGCAAACATCCTAGAGATGAAAATAGCCGACACCAAGAACATCGTATTCATGGCCAAGCGTGCAAACGAGACCCAACAGATACAGGCGCAGCTGCTCCAGCTCTTATCACGGGATCAGCAGCGCTGAATCTGAGCTGACGACACGGCTTGCAGACGGTAGCCGGTCTTGTGCATCCAGGACAGCGCTGTTTGT
>CAIPUQ010000604.1 GCA_903868295.1 uncultured Roseiflexaceae bacterium | reverse complement strand
GTACGTTCTGTTCGCTCATAAATGCATCAAGACTCGCGCTTGGCCGTGTATGTGTACTCGGGAGCATCATATCGAGCATGGATGTAGCGCGCATTGCTTCAAATTCTTCCCATGTCGCTTGGGGTAATGTGTTGGGCAGTGGCGCCAGTGCGTACACATCAACAGTGGATTGTGCGCTCACGTGGAGTTCTGTCAGCCGGCCAGGTATCTGGAAGTGATTGATGATGTTTTGGGCAGCATCGACGTACGTGTGTACAACTGTTTTTGGAGTGACCGTCAACACAAACTCCTCGCAGCGTTGACGTTCGTTGCTGCCTGGATTGAGCCGTACTTCCATCACACTTTCGTGCACGGGTTGGTCATAGCGAAACACCGTGTCGTGGATGATTCGATGCCGCATTATGCCCTCTCATTCAAGAGTGAGTGCTCGATTGCATACGCGATATGTGTTTGATGGATTGCGGTGTCGATATTGGTGCAACCCAGACGAACGGTTTGAATGAAGCTTCCTAATTGCATTAACTGCTCGTCCATTGATCCGTATTCGAGACTGGCTTTTAACTGCCCCGATACACGTTGTGGCTGTTGGATCGTCTGTACCCGGTCGCGTTGAGCGTTCCGACAAATAGCAGCATGGATTGTGTCGGCACAAAAGCGTATCGATCGCGGGAACTCGGGATCAAACAACAAGAATGCACAGAGGTGCTGTGGTGTGACCTCGGGAGTATGCACTTTGCAGTACGCTTCGAAGGCACTACACATTTTGAGCAGACCAATCCACTCTGCATGCTGCGGGCGGTCACGCCGCCAGCCTGCCTGCAAGGTACTCATATGTGCCTGCAGCACGGTTGCCGTGTTCGACACTCGTTCGACGGCACGCCCAATCTGGATGTAATCCCAACCTTCGCCATGACGCATCGTTGCATCAGTGATCCCTTGGAACAGGTGCGACCCAGACTTGATAAATCCATAAAACTGACTCGGCGCAGCACGCCATTGCTGTTGTTGGCAGGTCGTCCGTGCTTCGAGATATAAGCGATTGATGTGCTCCCACATTTCTGACGATATATGCTCACGCACTTGCCGGGCGTTTTCTCGCGCAGCAGTCAAGGTTGCCATAATCGAGTCGGCATAGTGCGCGTCTGCCGTGACTTGGGCAATCACGGGTAGTGGATCGTGACTCCCTCTGCCGGCGTCATCATAATGGAGCGCTTCCCAGAGGCGCAACCAGCGTTGCTGTGCCAAACTCGCATCGACATCGATGAGTTGGTGCAAGGTGACATCCAGCAACCGTGCTGTGTGTTCGGCTCGCTCAAGGTATCGGCTCATCCAATAGAGCGAATCAGCGACGCGACTCAACATCGCCATAGGATTACTCCTCGTACAAGACCCAGGTATCTTTGCTCCCGCCACCCTGTGATGAGTTCACCACCAATGATCCCCGCTTGAGTGCAACTCTGGTCAATCCCCCAGGGACAATTGTTACGTGCTCCCCATAGAGGATATAAGGTCGTAGGTCCACGTGTCGCGCCTCGAGATGACCATCGATAATGCATGGTGCACGTGATAACTGCAGTGTCGGCTGTGCGATGTACCCGCGCGGGTCAGCAGTGATCCGTGCGGCAAAGTCTGCGCGTTCGGCTGCCGTGCTGTGCGGTCCGATGAGCATTCCGTACCCGCCAGACTCACCGACAGCTTTGACGACGAGTGACGCCAGATTATCGAGCACATGGGCACGTTGTTTCGCATCGTGCAGCAAGTACGTTTCGACATTGTTCAAAATAGGATCTTGGCCACTGTAATATCGAATCATGGCCGGCACATAGGCGTAAAGCGCTTTGTCATCGGCAATTCCGGTCCCGATTGCATTGGCAATGGCGACGTTTCCTGCGCGGTATGCATGCATCAATCCCGGTACCCCGAGGATTGTGTCCGGACGGAATATCAACGGGTCAATGAAATCGTCGTCGATACGGCGATAAATCACATCGACGCGCTGTAACCCTTTCGTCGTGCGCATCCAGACGATGTTGTTGTGGGTCATCAAATCGCGACCTTCGACAAGATGAATACCCATCTGTCGCGCTAAATAGGTGTGTTCGAAATACGCAGAATTGTAGGATCCAGGCGTCAACAATACAATCGTTGGTTCGTTCGTATGTGGCGCGAGTGCACGCAACGTCGCCAATAATGCTTGGCCATAATGTTCGATGGGGCGCACGTTGTATTGTTCAAACAGCTGTGGAAAAACCCGTTTGCTCATCTGCCGATTCACCAACATGTAGGACACACCACTCGGCACGCGGAGATTATCCTCCAGCACAGCAAACGAGCCGTCTGGCAGACGCACCAAGTCCGACCCCGTCACATTGATATAGACATCTCGTGGCACGCGCACACCGCGCATCTCACGCCGATACTGTCGACAGCTGTACACCAAATCACGCGGCACAATTCCGTCGTTGAGGATGTGCTCGTCGTGATAGATATCATGCAAAAACATGTTGAGTGCCGTGATGCGTTGGGTCAGCCCACGTTCGACGGTGCGCCATTCGGCATCGGTGATAATCCGTGGTACCAAATCAAACGGAAAGATTTTTTCTGTGCCGTCTTCGTGCCCATAGACGGTGAATGTCACACCTTGTGCCAAAAACGTATCGTCTGCCACCCGTTGTCGGTTGGCGAGCTCTTGGGGGTTGACCTGACTCATGCGTCGCAGCAACTCTTGGTATTGCAGACGTGCCTGGCCATCAGGCTGACGCATTTCGTCCCATGCGTGGTCGAGCACATAGTGTTGGAACAGTTCTGTGTGTGGCATACGACTATTCTAGACGGTATTCATCCGTATTTCTATAGCATGTGTGAATAATGGAAATCGTGTGTGTTTGGATGTTTTGCCACAAGTTTGTTGCCGTATACGAAGTCAAAAACGAATTGCCCATGCTCGATTGTATGCCACGCTGGTTGACGAGTAACGCGTGCTTCATTATGATGACGTTGTACTGATATTAGAAAGATCGTGAGAAAACATGTCGATTACACACACACCTGCAACCGAATCTCGTATTGTGACCGAACGCATGAACGGAGCACAGAGCTCTGTCGAAGTCATCGAATACACGCAGCTCGCAGGCAGCGACAATCTCGATGTTGCAGCCAAATTGTTCTACGCAAGCCAGGTAGGAATGCGCCTCAAACAAATAAAAATTCAACTCCAAAACGGCGCAGCACAGCTCGAGTCGGGTGTCATGCAATTTATGAAAGGCAACATCGACGCAGATACGACGCTCGGTGGGTTGGGTGGCCTCGCCAAAAAAATGCTGACCAATGCACTCACGCAAGAGACAACCTTCCGTCCTCGCTATCGCGGTGTCGGTGACATCTACTGCGAACCGACGTTCGGTCATTTCATGCTCTTGGCGTTGTCCAACGAAGAAGCAATCATTGACAAAGGCTTGTTCTATGCTAGTGAAGGCACGATCGAAGTCGGTGTTGCCATGCAAAAGAACTTCTCTTCGGCCATGCTTGGTGGTGAAGGGTTATTCCAGACGAAGATTTCTGGCACCGGTTGGGCAGTAATGGCTATCCCAGTGCCTGCGTCAGAGGTTATCCGCTACACCCTCAACAACGAAAAACTGAGTGTCGATGGGACCATCGCGCTGCTCCGCAAAGGTAACATCGAATATCGCGTCGAGAAGTCCAATAAATCGCTCCTCGGTTCGGCCATCAGTGGCGAAGGTTTGCTCCAAACATTTACGGGTACCGGCGAGGTCTGGCTTGCGCCTACGCAATCGTTTTATACCCGGATGCATTCCGAAAGCCTGCAGAATCTCATCCGTACCCCTGGAAGTTCACACAACAAATAAGCACAGACCCTCACCGTGCGATGTACCTGTATGCGAAGCCTGAATGAAAGGACCACGCAATGCCACGTACCCCCAAAAACGCCGCTCCATTTGCATCCATCGAATCATGGCTCGAGGGCTACGGGAGTGACGATGTGACCGCCAAAGAGCACTTTGGTGCCATCCCACCTGAACTCACCAAAAAGATCTCACGCAAACTGACGTACTCAGGGGCCGAAGCACTGACAACCTGGCAGAATGTCTCGGTACAGCTCAAACTCTATCAAGAGTCATTCGCGTCTGCATCAATGCGTACGGATCCGCGCCAATACTTCGCCAACATTGGGTTCTTTACCACCCTTGCATCATTATTCGAAGACCGTTTAAACTCGCTCTTTTCACATCGGAGCCAACTGACGTTCGGTACGGCATACAACGAAGAGACCGAAGTTCACGCATCTCTCCCGGTTAAAGCAGGATTTTTGCGTGAATATGGCGACATCTCTGCCGAAGATCGCAGCGCCATCCTCGAGTACAGCAAATGGCGGAACGCCATCGCACACCAAGCGCACTACCACAACGACATCCTCTGCGCAGAGCTATTCAGTGCCGTGCATGCGCTTTTCCTTACGATGCAACGGATGCGCAACCGCCAAAAAACTATCCTCAAAAACGAAACCAAGTTATTCCCAAGCCGAGAGGCGCAACGATCCGCGGTCGTTGCCTTTTGTGAAAGCCTGAATGCTGCAACCACACGGGCATTCCTCCACAGCCATCTGGGGGGTGGCGTCGGCGCGAAAGCACCCTTTCGCCATGGCGAGCCGTTGTATGTGGTACGCACAGCCAAATCGCCCAGAGTGATGCTCTGTGAGGGTCGGCACGTCGCACATATCAACACCTTCTACGCACTCAATGGGAGCCAATGGCAGGTGCCAGTGTTCGAGCAACAAAACACGGTCGTGTATACCGGCGTACATGCGGTGACGCTCCACGTCGTCGGCCGCGATGTAGAGCTAGTCTGCTAGGTTTATGAGAGAAAACACCCCCACGTACAGCGCGTGGGGGTGTTTTCTATGGGCAAAGTGTTTCAGGAAGCGGGTAGGACGAACACGTTGGATGCTTATGGAGCGCCCGTATACGTCGACATCTGTGGAT
>CAIPUQ010000603.1 GCA_903868295.1 uncultured Roseiflexaceae bacterium | reverse complement strand
CGTACATGCGGCCACGCGCGGTCAGCCGCATACCGACATCGTCGGCATCCAATAGGCCTTCGGCGACACTCGCTGCGATGACGTCGCCGTGTGTCTGGCGAATGTCGAAACCGGTGCGGTCGAGGATGTGGGCATAGCTGATGCCCATGTTGAGGCGCAACCCCATCATCATTGTCTCGCCCAAAACATCTGACGGCTCCAAAGCGGTCGTCTCACGCAGGGGCGTATTGAGCATGCCGGCGCGGGTGATGTAGTCTTCGACGCCGAGCACATCGACGAAGCGCTGGCCGTCGATATGACCGTGCGCCCCGGCACCCGCTGCATGATAGGCGGCGTTGAGCCAGTAGGCGACGTTGTGGAGTCCTGCGTGCCGCGGCAGACCGCCGGGGCCATCGAGGGGGCCACGGGCCCAGTTCGAGATTTCGTATTGGTGATAGCCAGCCGCCCCCAAGAATTCCATCGTGTGCTCGTACATCGCCCCGGTCACATCATCGTCGGGCACACTCAGTCGCCCGCCTTGGACCTGTGCGTAGAGCGGTGTCGATTCTTCGAGGATGAGCGAGTAGATGGCGAAGTGGTCGACGTCCCACGTGGCAGCCTGGGCGAGCGTATCGTGCCAATCGGCGGGGGTTTGACCAGGCAGCCCAAAAATGAAGTCGAGATTGACCGAGTCGAAGCCGACTGCGCGGGCGTCTTCGTAGCTGGCCCGTGCCTCGGCGGCGGTATGGATGCGCCCGAGCATGCGCAGCAGGGGATCATGGAGGCTCTGCACGCCCATGCTGATGCGATTGACCCCCATGCCGCGTAGCTGACGTAGGTAGTCTTTGCCCAATACCGTGCCCGGATTGCATTCGACGGTAATCTCGGCGCCGGCAAACGGCACGACGTCACTCGCAGCCCGCAAAATCTGCTCCATTTGTGCGAGCGGCAACATACTCGGCGTGCCACCGCCGAGGAAGATGGTCGGCGGCAAGTCAGCCCGCAGCAGTGGATGCGCGCCGTGTGGTGCAATCAGGGGCATGCGCTCTGGTGGCAACGCAGTGAGCTCGTTGACCAGGGCGGCGCTGTAGGCGACCATCCGGTCGTCCATGTTGGCATACGTATTGAAGTCGCAATACGCACAGCGCCGGTGACAAAACGGAATATGAATATACAGGTGCCGGGCACCCGTCGAGTGTGTTCGCCAATCCACAGAGACTCCAATCAGTCGCAGATATCTCGCACGTGCATAGTGACCATGCTATCAGGTATCATACCAGTAGGGCTAGAGAGCGGGGACGTATGCGCGCGCCAGTAACCACGTTTCGCGACCACATAACGGTCGTACTCCACAATCCACAACGCCAAATCAATATTGCCGCCACGGTCCGCGCCATGATGAACATGGGCATCCGTCATTTGCGGCTCGTTACCCCGCGGGAGTACGAACCAGAGCTGATCGAACATGTCGCGCATCGAAGTGCCGATGTCGTCGAGCGCATCGAAGTATTTGCCTCGCTCCCCGCTGCACTCCACGACATCACGTGGGCAATAGGCACAACCGCACGTCACCGTGACACCCCATTGCCGCCCCAAGAATTACGTTCGGTTGCTCCGTCGGTCGTTGCCAAAGCCCTCGCAGGGCAACGCATCGCACTGGTGTTTGGGCCCGAAGATAACGGCTTACAACAAGCCGAACTCGACCACTGCCAGCAGTTCGTGACCATTGCCACCAATCCTGATTATGCGTCGCTCAATCTGGCACAAGCGGTTTTGTTGGTCTGTTACGAGCTCAATATGACGCAACCGCCAGAGCGCGTCGACCAGCGCATCGTCTACCCACCGGCCACGGTCGGGTCGATTGATGCGTTTGTGGAATTGTTAGAGCACGCACTGCGCGAGATCAACTTCTTCAAAAGCCCCAGCGCGCCGTCGAAAATGCGCTCCCTGCGCAGTATGACCCATCGCGCCCAACCCAACGCACGCGAGATCATGTTGCTGACAGCCATCGCGCACGAGTTGATTTCGTATGTAAAAAAACTGCGTTCGAAGATTTCAAATTGACATAAAGAACTCCCGCGCCCCACCACATTTGGTCTATAATATACGCAGTACTTACCAATTGTTGTGGGGGGTTGCATGTCACCACTGGATCACCTTGTGAAGCAGGATCCCGAGATTGCGCGCATGTTGGTCGGCGAAGCACGCCGGCAGCGGGACGGGCTCGAGCTCATCGCCAGCGAAAACTACACCAGTCGTGCAGTGATGGAAGCACAAGGGTCAGTGTTGACCAACAAATACGCCGAAGGCTACCCCGGCAATCGCTATTATGGTGGTTGCGAATGGGTCGACCAGGTCGAAAACGTCGCACGCGACCGTGTCAAAGCAGTCTTTGGAGCCGAGTATGCCAATGTGCAACCACACTCGGGGACGCAGGCCAACGCAGCGGTTTTTTTCACTTACCTCAATCCGGGTGACAAAGTCCTGGGGATGAATTTGGCAATGGGTGGGCATTTGACCCACGGATCGCCGGTCAACTTCTCGGGCAAGCTGTATAACTTCAGCCAATATGGGATCGACCTCGAGACGGGCTTGATCGACTACGAGCACGTGATGGAAATGGCCGAGCGCGAGCGCCCCAAACTCATCACGGTCGGTGCGAGTACCTACTCACGGTCCATCGACTACGCAAAATTCCGCGAAATAGCTGACAAAGTCGGCGCTTTTTTGTTCGCTGATATCGCACATCCAGCTGGTTTGATTGCCGCCGGTCATCTGCCCAGCCCAATCCCATATGCACACGTGGTGACCTCGACAACGCACAAAACCTTGCGCGGGCCACGTGGCGGGATTATTTTGATGGGCAAAGATTTCGAGAACCCCTTTGGGCAGAAGGCAGCCAAGAGTGGTCGTACCCTGATGATGTCAGAGGTCCTCGACAAAATGGTTATCCCTGGCGCTCAGGGTGGTGCATTGATGCATGTGGTAGCAGCCAAAGCCGTTGGCTTCGCCGAAAATCTGCGCCCCGACTTCAAGGACTATGCCGGCCAAGTAATTGTCAACGCCCAGGCACTCGCCGCAGGCATGATGAAGCGCGGCTACCATGTCTTGTCGAACGGCACCGACAATCATTTGCTGATGGTCGACTTGCGCCGCAACAAGCCAACGGTGAACGGCAAAGTGGCCCAAGAGGTGCTTGATGTGGCACATATCACCACCAACAAAAACATGGTCCCTAACGACGATCGTTCGCCACTGGTAACATCGGGCATTCGCCTCGGGACTGCAGCCATGACCACCCGTGGCATGCGTGCAGAACACATGGACCTGGTGGCCGGCTATATCGATCGTGTCTTGTCCAACATCGACAACGAGACGGTCATTACCCAGGTCAAGAACGAAATCGTCGAGCTATGCAATGGCTTCCCCGTGCCGGCAGTGGGCGACTTCGTCGATATCGAGGTATAAGCAGATGACACATCCACGCATTGGCATGATTGGTGCCGGCATGATGGGCGAGGCAATGATTGGCGGTCTGCTCAAAAACGGTACACCCGCAGCGCAGATCTATGCCGCCGAACCACGGGCCGACCGGCGCGCCCAATTGCATGCCCAGTACGGCATCACCATGGTGGCCAGCAACCGCGAAGCAATTGCTGCGGTGGATGTGGTGGTCTTTGCCATCAAGCCGCAGATTATTGCTGGTGTATTGACCGAACTGCGTGGACACATCCCATCGGGAGCACTGGTGCTGTCAATCATGGCCGGTGTCACGATTGCAACGTTGCGTGATGGATTGGCACACGACGCAATCGTCCGTGCAATGCCTAATACCCCGGCCATGATTGGGGCGGGGATGTCTGGTTGGACCGCTGTCGGGGTAACCGACACGCAACGCGGCTGGGCCAAGGCTGTGCTCGAATCGTTTGGTCAAGCGGTCTATGTCGACAACGAGCACTACATCAATCAAGTGACTGCGTTGTCGGGGAGCGGCCCGGGCTATGTCTTTCTGATGCTCGAGGCACTCACGGATGCCGGTGTGCATGTGGGTTTAGCACGGCCATTGGCCAAGCAATTGGCCGAACAAACGATGCTCGGATCACTCCAGTACGCGATTGCGAGCACCAAGCACCCGGCCGAATTGCGCAACGACGTCACGTCACCGGCAGGGACAACCGCTGCTGGGTTGGTTGCCATGGAAAAAGCCGGCCTCCGTACCGCCATCAACGATGGGGTGCGCGCCGCATATGAACGCTCAGTCGAGCTAGGGAAGCCACAACATTGACCAATACGCCTACGACGGCCGCATGGCACGCCTCGACCACAACAGTGGCGGGGCGTGTTTTGACGGTCTATGCCCGCACCGGACTGCCCGCTGGTCTGACCGTCACCCCCGCTGCCGAGTTGTTGGCCGAGTATGCCGCTACGCATCCCGCCAGCCGTGTCCTCATCATCGATGCTGCCTTTGCCTTGCCGGCGTTGGTAACTGCACCGACGGCTGCCGTCGCCGTGGCACAACGGCATGCGGGGATGCTCGTCGCGAGTCAACGCACGTTGACCAATGCCAAACGCACCGGGATTGACTGGCTTGCGTATGGTGATGCGAGTGCTGTGGCTGCGGGTTCGATGGATTTGGTTCTCATCGAGGTGCCAGCGACGCGTGATGCGTGGTTGCGTCGCCTGTGCGAAGGGTATCGTGCATTGGCTGTAGGTGGGATCCTGGTGGCCGTTGGTCCCAACGACGCAGGTGGCAGAACGGTCGCCCGTGATGTCAAGGAACTCATCGGTGCCTGCAACGAGCGTTCTAAATCGCATCAGCGCATGGTCGTCGCCAAAAAACCCGCCCATGCATTGCCGGTGCCTGAGTGGGCCCAAACGATGGGGATTGCTATTGGCACGACACAGACGGTACAGCATGCCGGCAGAACGTATCAGAGTGCACCGGGGGTGTTCGCACATGGGCGGGTAGACGCGGGCACAGCGTTTTTGTTGGAACACTTCCCACCGTGCAAACACCAACACGTGCTCGACATCGGTGCAGGTATCGGGGTCCTGGGTGGATGGGCGCTGGATCATGGTGCGCTGCGGGTCGATATGGTCGATGTCGACGGTGCGGCTGCACAGGCGATGACCACGACCTTTGCAGATACTGCAGCTGCGCATGTGGCGTGGAGCGATGTCATCGACCCGCTACCATGGACACAACGGTACGAGTTGGTCGTGGCCAATCCACCATTTCATAGCGGCAAACGCAACGACGAGACGTTAATCACACAATTTGCAACGACGGCTGCCAAACAGCTCAGTACACGTGGCGAGTTTTGGTGTGTCGCCAATGCGTTTTTGGCGTATCAATCGGTGTTTGCGCAGGTTTTTGAAGAGGTGACGAAGGTCGCCAGCAATGGCTCGTTCACGATTTGGCGTGCCAAGACGGTCAAACGCCCAGAGTAATCCACCACAGGAACGCCCCGCTGCGTGCGCAGTGGGGCGTTTTTCTATGCAAACACACGTTACGACGAAGCAGGAAGATATGCAATCGTGTCGGAACGGGTGTCGACCTCGCCTTGTGCCGTGAAGATGCGGCCGATGCGGGCAGTGGTCAAGACATGGATACCCTTGCTGAACAGCCCGTGCGTCACAAACAGATGGACCGCCTGTGCGCCGCCGGCGTAGAGTGCATCGGCGAGCGCAGTGAACGTCCGGCCACCGTCGCAGATGTCGTCGACGATGAGGACGGTTTGACCAGCTGGG
>CAIPUQ010000602.1 GCA_903868295.1 uncultured Roseiflexaceae bacterium | reverse complement strand
TGACCGAATCCGGTGTGGTTCGACAGCGCACCCCGTTGGCGTGGGGGTGGAACGGGATTATTGTCCTCGTTGCGCTGCTTTTTGCTATCGTTGCCATTGCAGTCCCGGCACTCTAGCGTGTCAGAAAGATTCATATGAGCGATCGTCGGCCACGTTCCAGCGAATCTGACAGTGTCAAGCACAAGCCCGACTACCAGCTGCTGGTATGTATCGGGATCCTTGTGCCGTTCGGTCTGGTGATGGTCTATAGTTCCTCATTTGTCGAAGGATTTGTCTACTACGACAACGGATTCCATTACATGACGCGCCAACTCTTTGCCGCGACGGTGGGGACGGTTGGGCTGATTGTGGCGCAGCGCATCGATTATCGTACCTGGCGCACCTATTCGCTCCACTTGCTGGCACTGGCATTCTTGTTGCTGGTACTAACTGGCTTTGTGTTGCCTGCCGAGATGACCGAAGTCAATAATTCGCGGAGCTGGATCCGCCTTGGATTTTTCAGCTTTCAACCATCAGAATTCGTGAAACTCGCGTTGATTATCTACCTTGCGAGCTGGTTGTCGCGGCGTGCCGGCAAAGTCGCGAACTTCAACACGGGCATGTTGCCCTTTGCTGCCGTGGTGGGTATATTCACCGCGTTGGTGATGGTCGGCCGTGACCTTGGATCATCGACCGTGATGGTCTCGGTGGCAGCATTGGTCTACTTTGTCGCCGGTGCCAGCCTGTGGCACTTTTTGGGCGCTGGGTTGCTGGGCGGGGTGTTCTTTCTCTTGGCAATCAATGTCGCTTCCTATCGGCTTGAACGCATCAACGCGTGGCTCGATCCATTTGCCTATTACAGCGGTGCCGGGTTCCAACCGATTCATGCACTGTATGCGCTGGCTTCTGGTGGAGTCTTTGGACTGGGAATTGGTCAATCACGCCAAAAGTACTTATGGCTGCCGCAATCCTATACCGATACCATCCTTGCAATTATCGGTGAAGAACTCGGCCTCATCGGTACGCTGTTTGTGGTGGGGTGTTTTGCGTTTATTGCCTTTCGTGGATTTCGGATTGCAAACAGTGCACCCAACGCATACGCGGCATTATTGGCGACAGGGTTGACCCTGTGGATTGTTATTCAGGCAGTCATCAATTTGGCGGTCGCCACGACGTTGGTTCCGTTTACCGGGATTACACTCCCTTTTCTGAGTTATGGTGGCACATCGCTGATGATGAGCATGATTGCCATCGGGATGCTTTTGAATGTGTCAAAATATACATTGGTAGACACCGATCAACCACCGTCACTGAGAACACGCTATGAACACATTCGAGCAGCCATCGCCGCTCTACTTCCTTTCGGGCGGCGGGACCGGGGGCCACGTGTATCCGTCCCTCGCAGTCGCCGCGGCACTCGCGAACGCCCCGAATAGCCCACGCGTCGCCTATGTCGGCAGCCCCGATGGGATGGAGGGCGATTTGGTACGACGTGAGAGCACACTGCCGTTCTACGCGGTCGATGCAGCCGCAGTCCGCGGTCGCGGCCCCCGTGCACTCGCTACCAACCTGGTGCGATTGTGCCGTGGGGTCATCCAAGCCATGACTCTCATCCGCCGCGAACGGCCAGCTGCCATCTTTGGTACAGGTGGCTATGTCTGTGTGCCCTTGTTCGTCGCTGCATGGCTCCTCAGGGTGCCACGGGCAATTTACTTGCCCGATGTGGTGCCTGGGTTGGCCGTACGGTTTTTGGC
>CAIPUQ010000601.1 GCA_903868295.1 uncultured Roseiflexaceae bacterium | reverse complement strand
GTGGTTGTTGATAGTGCCACGGGTGAGCCCATCAACGGAGCGTCTGTGCGTGCAGATCGGAGCACTACGGGCGCATACACGCGAGGGGGCGGACGGTTCCGATTGCCTCTGCCGGCAGCAACGACGCAACTTCGCGTGCGAAGTGTAGGGTATCGCGAGATCGTCGTGCCGATTGATACGAGCGAAGCCGGCATGCGCATCCTCTTACCGTCGTCGGGTCTGACCCTTACGGGTGTGAAGGTCGTGGGCGACATTACACCGGAAGAGATCATTCGGCGCGCCATCGAGCGCAAAGACGAGAATGCTCGACGTATCACAACGATCGAGAGTACCACGTACTCCAAGCTCAAAGCAGAGATCGATGTCGATGGCACGCGTCGCGACGAGACGGGTCTGCCCGAAGAAGGCATCATCACTGAAACATTTTCGAAGATCTACGATCAGCGTCAACCAGAGAAGAAGAAGCATATCCGCATCCTACAACGTCGGCAAACAGCAAATGTGGATGCGCAAAACAATCTCGCTGTGTTCGACAGCTTCTTCGACTTCATGCAGGATGAAGTACGCATCCTTTCGACGCGGCTTGTGACGCCCCTTGGCGAAGATGCGCTCGATGAATACACATACCGTCTGCTCGGCAAGCGTGCGCTGGGAGATCAGATGGTGTATGAACTAGCCTTTGAACCTCGGTCGCGCGTGTTTCCTGGTTTCGAGGGAACACTGACGATTGTTGAGGGAACGTACCATGTGATCGCGGCAAAGTTTGCCCCCTCGCAAGAGACAGCATTTCCGTTCATTAAGGATCTGCAGTTCGAGCAGAACTATGATCGTGTGAATGATAGCATTTGGGCGCCGACGTATCAGCAGGTACGCGGTCGGGCACGCGTGGTGATCCTCATGGGCATTGCCGAAATCAGCCTCGACGTCAGCGCACAGACAAACGTCACCGACGTGCGTGTGAATTTGCCAATACCAGACTCGTTGCTGAATCCGCCAGACTCCACAGAGACTCGCGCAACGGCAACGCGCGTCGGCGGTGCTCGTGTTCGTATGCGTAACGGACCATCCTCAGTGTCCGTCGATGACGAAGCCGATAGCGTGCGGTCGGAGTATTGGGATCAGTACGCATTTGCAGAAGCCACGGAGTCTGAGCGCAAGATCTATGCACAGCAAGACAGTATCAAGAAGGCTGGAGGTGATGATGAGGAACCATCACCGCTCGGCATTAGCTCGGCTGGAATGTTCTCGGTAAACCTCGGTGGTGTGGGTGTTGGAGTTACACCATTCGTTGACCGCTCAACGTTTACGAAGTTTGTCTACGGTGGAACACTCGCCGTAACACTGCCGCACACGCGTGTTGAGGCGACTGCGGGATTTGGAGGTGCGAGTACGCGCGTCGGTCGTGTTGGTGTCGATGTGGATCTCTATCGTGAGGGTCGAACACGACTCAGCATCACGGGTGCTGTTGAATCATCAATCGCTGCAATACAGCAGTATCAAGTGCTCATCCGAGCTCTGGACTTTCTCAATCCGGGCTACCTGATCTATCCCGACTACTACGATTTCTATCGTGTTGATGGGTGGACGCTTGGTGCACGCGCACGTGTGCAGAGTGTAACGCTCGAAGCAAGTGCCT
>CAIPUQ010000600.1 GCA_903868295.1 uncultured Roseiflexaceae bacterium | reverse complement strand
GCGACGGGCAATATCCGCCGGGTCGCTTCGGTCTATGGCCATGCCAACAATCTCGGGTTGTTCCTCGAGCGCATCCTACCGCTCGCGTTGCTCTGCACCCTATGGCCTGTGGTGCGCATCCGCGCCCGCTGGATGTGGGTGGGCGTTATAGCCTTGGGGATTGTGGTCTCGTTCTCGCGCGGGGCCTGGTTGGCGACCCTGGTCGCCGGCGCCGTCATTGCGGTCTATCACTATGGTGCCGACACGATGCGGCGCCGCCCGTGGATCATTGGGGCTATCCTCATCGCGGGGATTGCTGGTATCGCATTGACACTGGTGACACGCGGGGCGAGCGCCGGTAGCTTCGATGCACGCATCTTGCTCTGGCAAGAGGCAATCCGTTGGATCCAGCTCCGACCATGGGGCCTCGGGTTAGGGCAGTTTTATTTTTATCATAATCCCGAATACGGGCACAGCATCATTGCCCCCGTCCTGGTGGGGACCAGTGAGCAGTACGCCGCCCATCCCCACAATCTGCTTCTCGACGCCTGGCTCAACCTCGGCCCCATCGGTGTGTTGGCGCTCGGCGCGCTGGTCATCACCACGATACGCCGTGCATTGCAGCAGCAGTCGCCGCTCGCGCCGGTCGTACTGGCTATCGTGCTCGGCACGGTGGTACATGGCATGGTCGATCAGTTTTTCTTTGTGACTGATTTGGCGCTGTGTTTCTGGGTGGTGGTCTTTTTGGGCCAAGTTGACACCGGGCATTCCACACGGCTATAATGCAGTCGGTGCAGAACGGCAGATACATGTTGAACCCCGCCAGGGTCGAGAGACAGCAACGGCAGATGTGTTCCTCTGGGTGTTCTGCACTATGCATTTATATACGGTTTTGATCTGAGGCTCAAGCCTCAGTTTTTTTGTGCCAAAAAAAACAATGAGGAATTATGAATTATGAATTATGAATTATGAATTATGAATTGGTATGAACAGTTGTGTGGGTGTTGTTGCTCCTCTCTGTCGCAATTGATGATACAGTCTGCCAATTCCTAATTCCTAATTTTTAATTCCTAATTTCTAATTGGTACTTGGTTATCGCCGCACGACCCAACACCCGAATATCTTCGGCGATGGCGGGGTCGTCGAGTTCGGCGTGGGTCAGCCAACGCACACCATCACTTTCGCGGATGGACGGGTTGAGTGTGCCGCCGATGACCCGTCCAAAGTAGATCAGATCGATGTGTTCGTGGTCGGGACCAATGGGCTCGAGGAGGATGCAGTGGGGTTGCGGCAGGACAACGACGCTCCCCAGCGTGCGCGGTTCACTGTGCAAGGCGATGTGGAGACCGGTCTCTTCCCAGACTTCGCGGATGGCTGCTTCGTGCGGCAACTCATTGGCATCGATGTGCCCGCCGGGCGGCAGCCACATCTGTAATTTGCGATGCCAGAGCAGGAGGGTAGCCGCATTTTGGACGATGAATGTCGTCGCGGTGAAATCTCGCGTCAGCATAATCAAATCCCTGCAACAAATCACAATCGAGAGCGTCATTCATGGTAGCATAACGGTACCGAACGACAGTTACCCGAGGAGTGCTACGTGGCCGAGCCTACTGCAGAGCTCATCAAGCTCGCCCAACGCGGCGATCGCGATGCCCTCGAACAGCTCGTGATGAGTCAACAACACTATGTGTTTAGTCTGGCGATGACGGTGTTCCACAATGCCGACGACGCCGCAGATTTGACCCAAGAGGTCTTTATCCGACTGTATCGGGCGATTGGGCAGTACAACGGCGAAAGTCGCTTCACCACCTGGCTCTATCGCATGGTAATCAACCTTGGTCGGGATGAGTTACGTCGCCGCAAACGCCAGGTCCAGCAGATTCTCCCATCGACAGACCAGGGCGACGACGAACGAGATCTGATTGGACAAGTACCCGATACGTCGATTATCAACGACCCAGCGAGTGTGCTCGAGCACAAAGAACTCGGTCAGGCGTTGCGGTTGGTCATCGACCAACTCGAACCGCAGTATCGCCAAGCGCTGACGTTGTTTTATTTCGAGGACCTCAAGTACCAAGACATCGCCGATATCATGGACATCCCACTCAACACGGTCAAGAGCCACATCCGACGTGGCAAAGAACGAATGGCAGACCTCATCAGTACACAGTACCCACATCTGGCATGAGCCGACCCAAGGAGCCCGGTATGACGATTTGTAACAACATCCGCACCCGCATCGCCATCGGCGAATCTGCCGAACTCGACGTCCTCGACCATCTGGTCGACTGCACTGCGTGTTCTGACTACGCCGCCCAAAACAGCCTCATCGACAGCCACCTATCACCCATCACGCGACACACGGCACCACCGGCATTGACCGCAGCGTTGCTCGCGATTGCTGCCGATCACGCAGTCTCTGTCGGCCCGCAGCGACAACCATGGTGGGCGTCGTTGTTGGCATTTGCCATCGGTTTGGTAGCCATGGTGTCGACGGTCTTGATAGCGGCGCAGTTGATTGTGGTCTTTGCGGGGCCGTACGGGTTCGGCGCATATGCCTCAGACATCGTCGCATTGCCAGCGATGTTCTACACGTGGATGCTTACCGTGGTGCCGGTGAGTGGAGCGGCATTGGCGACCCTGGCTTCGGTGCGGATCCAACTCATCGTTATTTTGATGGTGGCACTGGGCTGGTTTGTCTACAGCAACAACAAATCACGCACGCGTGTGCGCAACCGCGATTAGTCTGTTGCGCCTGCGGTCGGGACGACGCGTTGATGAATTTGTGCGTCGTTCTTTCCAGACTGCGATTCCGTGTGGTATACTATCCAACGTTGATGCCAGATTGTGTAATGGTAGCACTACGGACTTTGAATCCGTCTGTCTAGGTTCGAATCCTAGTCTGGCAGCCAACTTTTTTCGCATCATGCGGACACGAGCCGAACCATGACGCACCCCTCCCAGACCCGTTC
>CAIPUQ010000599.1 GCA_903868295.1 uncultured Roseiflexaceae bacterium | reverse complement strand
GGGAATTCCAGCAGCGACATAGCGTTCACGCAGTTCGGCAGGTGATTTGAACGTGCCTGCTGGGGTCAAATTGCCGGCAAACGGGAGCGAAATGGCACCGGGGATATGTCCAGCGCGTGGGCCAAAAGGCTCGACCTCGCCGGTGTAGCGTTCGGACGCGCGTGCGTCGATGAGGGCAACGTCTGCTTCGGATTTGACGCTGTCGACGGTGTCGGCGTCGACCACGTGGCTCGTATCGGGACTGCCGACAAACGTGCGTGCTGCGCGCCGTTCAATGCCGTTGGTGGTTGCACCTGCAGCTGCCTGCCAGGCTTGCCAGCCGCCATCGAGGATGGATACACCGGTGTGGCCGTAGTAGCGCAACATCCACCACAAGCGTGTGGCAATCGAGCCGCCAGCGCTGTCGTAGACAACCACATGCACGGTTGCATCAATCCCCGCAGCACTGAACGTACGAATCACCTGTTCGGGGCGTGGCAGCGGGTGACGACCGGGACCATCGAACGGTGGCGCGGACAAATCACTGTCGATCGAGAGGTGGATGGCGCCGGCAATGTGCGATTCGGCGTATTCGGTTGCCCCTTGGGGGGGATTGAGCAGATACCAGCGGGTGTCAACCACCAGAATGTTGGAATCGTGCAGATGTTCGGCCAACCAGGCGACATCGACGAGACTGGGGATCGTAGACATATGTGTATTCCTTCTTCACAGATTACTGCGATATCACCGATTCGAGCAGGGCACGGGTCTGCACTGCAGTAGCATGCCACGAAAACCGTTGGGCGTGGAGAGGGCCGGCTGCTGCCATGGTCGCGCGGGTGTCGTCGTCGACCCACAGGGCTTCGATGGCGTCGGCCCAGGCGCCTGCATCGTCGACGGGGAGGTAGTGTGCAGCCGTCCCGCCCACTTCAGGGAGGCTCGAGGTGTCGCTGGCCAGCGCCGGCGCACCACAAGCGAGGGCTTCGAGCAGAGGTAATCCAAAGCCCTCGTAGCGTGACGGATTGGCATAGATGCGGCAATTGGTATAGAGCCAGTGCAAATCTGCCTCGGCGACAGCACCTGTCAACGTAACCGCATCCTGCAGACGGAGTTCTGCGATTTTGGCGATGATGGGTGCGTCGCGCCAGCCACGAGCGCCGGCTGCAACGAGCTGGTAGTTGCGATCAGGGTGCCGGTCGCGGCAGATGCGTAGCGCCTCGAGGAGCAGGGGGAGATTTTTGCGGGGCTCTATCGTGCTGACAAATAATAGAAAAGTCCCTGAGTGGAGCAGCGTGCCATTGACGGTGCGGTGCGGATCTGGCTGGCTTGCTGGTCGGGCAAACGCCGCAGCTGCCTCGCTAATCACGGTGATACGCGCCGGGTCGATATCGAGGAGTTGCACGATGTCGCGCTTGGTCGACTGCGACACGGCGATGATGGCATCTGCGCGGGCACTACTGGCACGGATGCGACCATAGAATGCGCGCGCTGCATCGTCGAGCAAATCGTCGAAGTGCAGGAAGGCGAGATCGTGAATGGTCACCACCGCGGGAAACGTGCGTACCGTTGGGGCGATGAAATCGGGGAACAACACCACCGATGGGCGACGCAACCCTATTTCGATGGGTAAGGTGATTGCCTCGGCTCGGTGGTGCGGCGGGGTGTAGAGGGTCGCATGCTGCGCTCGTGGCGAATCCGTCAATGCGCCATGCTGGCGGCGGCTCTGCAATACAAGCAACGGGGGGAACGCATCGTCGCCACACCAGGCGTTGATGAGTTGCTGTGTGTAGTGTGGAATGCCACCGTTGCGGTAGGCATTCAGCCGTGCATCAATGGCAATGGTCATGCCGGTACCTCGAGCATCAGACCATCGAATCCTGGTTGGATGTGCGTCGGCAGACGATCGATGAGGGTCGCATGCAGAATGTCGTGGGTGAGGTGTACATAATATGCACGGCGCGGACCGATGCGTTCGACATATGCCTGTGCTTGATCGAACGACAAGTGCATTGGGTGGGGGTCGTCACGCAAGGCATTGATGATGAGGGTGTCGACCCCTGCGAGTGCACGGACTACCTCGGCATCGATGTTGCTGGCATCGGTGATATAGGCGAGATTGCCGATGCGGTAGCCAAATATATCGAGCGTGCCATGGGTGATGGGCAAGACCGTAATCGGAACACCCGCCAAGGTGAGCGTTTGCCACGGGGTGAGTTCGTGCATGGTCAGATTGGGGCGTGACGAACCACCGTTGTTGTTGTCGAACGCGTAATAGTAGCGTTTTTTGACAGCCTCGATGGTACGGCGCCGGCCATATACCGGCATCGGCGTGTCCATCCGATAGTTGAGGGGGCGCAGGTCGTCAATCCCACCGATGTGATCTTGGTGTTCGTGCGTCAGGAGGACGGCGTGGAGTGATTTGGTACCGGCGCGCAACAGTTGCTGGCGCATATCGGGGCCGGCGTCGATGAGGATGTTGCCGTCGGGGGTTTCGATCAGGGCGGCGGTGCGTAGGCGCATGTCGCGGCTATCGGTCGATGTACACACCTGGCATGTACAGCCGATCATGGGGATACCCGTGGATGTACCGGTGCCCAAGAGAGTGACGCGCATGGCTTACTCGCAACGAATGAATATGTGTGTAGTATAAAACATTCTGCTCTTCTGCTGTGGCTGTGGGTGCGTCGGAGCGTGCATTTGCGAGTATAATAGGCACATTCGCGCATGATGTGATCAGGAGTGCGTCACTATGTCCACCATTCCCGTTCGTACCCCAGAAGCCGCCCGCACCGATGGATTGCGGCGTTTAGCAACGGTCTTCCACGCCAGCGATTTGGTCTGGTTGGTCGAGGCGTCCTATGATGCATATACGCAATTGTGGCACTTCGACATGCTCCGACAGGGTGCACAGGGCAGCTGGGTCATCCAGCGGTACAGCTACGATCGTCACAATGACATCCAACACTACCGTGGCGAACGCACGGTGCCCAATGACCAGTTGCATGCTATCCGTGCCAAAGCGGAGCGCTACGACAGTGCACGTTGGGCAGACGGCTCAGTCCCCGCCTAAGGCATGGACGATGTGATACCTGGCCGGGGCGTCGTCGCACGCCCCGGCACTTTTTTGACAAAAAAGGAACCAACAATGACCGTACAGCCATGGTCTGCCAGTGACGTTTTTCGGATTGAGGCGATTGAACAACCGGTATGGAGCCCAGACGGTAGCGCCCTCTGCTATGTCCGTGCAACACCAGACGAATCCAAAAACAGCACCAAACGGGTGCTCTGGTTGCGCACCGCGGAAGGCGTACAGAAGCGCTTCAGCGCAGGTACGGCGGTCGATCGGACCCCACGCTGGAGCCCTGATGGTCGTCGGATAGGCTTTTTGTCCAATCGTGGTGGCGATGGGATGGCGCTATATCTCATTGATCGCGATGGTGGTGAAGCGGAGCTGTTGGTCAGCATCCCAACAGGGATTAGTGACTTCGTATGGAGTCCCGACGGGACGCAGATTGTCTGTGTGAGTGCGTTGTCGGCCGCAGATATTGCTGCCGAAGCGGCACCGAAGGTCGTCATGACGACTCCGCTCGAGCGCGAACAGGCCGCAGCACGGACTGCGCAGGCTGCCAAGGAGCGCATCGATCCCCGTGTTATCACCGAGTTGCCCTTCCGTACGGGGACCGAATACATCGACGGCAAGCGCGGCCACCTCTATGTCGTCACCGTGGCCGTTGGCGCTCCATCATTGCGACGCGTAACGACAGATGATCGTGACTATGGTGCACCGAGCTGGAGTACCGACAGCCAGTCGTTGTATGCCGTCTGCAAAGGCGACATGGCGACCAGCGACTACTTCATTGGGAGTGCATTGGTGCACATCGCGCTGACCCAACCAGAACCTACCGTTACCGTGACACCTGACGCAACCTGGTCGGTCTACGATCCACAACTCGCCCCAGATGGGGAGTGGTTGGCTGCGGTCGCGCAGCGCTCACAGCATCCGTTCTACAGCGCAGCAGTCTTGCTCGTGCGCGCCGTGCACGAGTCACACTGGCGTGTGCTTGACACACGGGATGCGACGATTGGGACGTGGCATTGGCTCCCCGATAGCAGCGGTATCGCACACGTCGCCGAGTGGCACGGCAGCGCTGGCATTGCCACGGTGCCCGTTGGTGCCGCGCCGGCCATGCAGATCTCTGCGCCGACGGTGGCAGCGGGCGAAGTCATCGAGGATTTTGCGATACGCCACGACGGCGCGATTGCATATATCTGCGGGTCGCCGGCTTCACCGTGCGAGGCGTGGGTGACCGAAGCAACCGGGACCGTGCGTATCAGCCCCTGGGCAGCGGATTGGCACAGCGATCGACACACGGTGCCGTTCCAAGAGCTGTGGTACACCGCACCAGACGGCCAACGGGTGCAAGGGTGGTTATTGCCCCCTGCGACGACGGTAAACGGGTCGGCAGGCTTGATTCTGCATATCCACGGCGGACCGCATGCGATGTGGAGCCCCGGCACGCGCTCGATGTGGCTAGAGTGGCAAGCGACCGCAGGTGCAGGTTTTTATGTGTTCTTTTGTAATCCACGCGGTTCCGAAGGGTATGGCGCAGCGTTTCAAGCGGCTACCATGGGCGAGTGGGGGAGTGCCGATCAGCAGGATTTCGAAGCGGGTATCGACGCTGTGTTGGCGACGGGAGCAGCCATCGACCCAGCACGCATCGGCGTAACCGGTGGTTCATACGGCGGCTTCATGACGACGTGGCTGATCGGGCACAGCACACGCTTTGCCGCAGCCGTATCGGTCAGAGGCGTCTACAATTTGCTCACACAGCATAGTATGAGCGATGCCTACGAACTTATCGAGTACTCGTTTGACATGCTGCCGTGGCGCGATGCGCATGCGTTGTGGGACAAATCGCCGATTGCGTCGGTGGCGCAGATGACGGCACCATTGCTGATTATTCATAGCGAGCAAGACTATCGCGTCCCCATTGGCGAGGCAGAGCAACTCTACACGATGTTACGGCGTCTCGGTCGTACGGTCGAGTTTGTCCGCTACCCCCGTGAAGGGCACGAACTGACACGCAGCGGTGAACCGCTCCACAAAATCGACCACATGCAACGAACCATTGCCTGGTTTGTGCGCTTCATCGGTGCCTAACCACCTGCAGCCTGTGGGAAGAAAGGGATAGCCCATGTCTGAATCCATCGTCCGCATCCGGATGCGCACCATGCAACTGCTCGAGGCGACCCTCAGACTGGTCGACGAGTTGACTGCTGGTCGTGCCGACGCACCCGAACGCCAGGT
>CAIPUQ010000598.1 GCA_903868295.1 uncultured Roseiflexaceae bacterium | reverse complement strand
CGACATCAGAGTCACACACTGCTGTGCAATTGTCTCAGACAATGATGCGATGGGGATATGCACGCCACCATCGAGGCGAATGTCGCAATGAATCTCGTCCGAACAAATGATAACCTGTCGGTCCACACACGTCTGTGCCATATGGAGTAGTTCATCGCGACCAAATACGAGGCCCGTCGGATTATGCGGCAGACACAACGTAGCAATCGTTGTCCGTTCATCGAATGCCGCTTCAAAAGCGATGGGGTCATACGCGAAATGGACATTCTGCGCGACTACGAAGCGGCGCAACGGTGCGTGTTGGGCAATCATGTCGTGCAAGGCGACATCCCGAGAAATAGGATAAAACGTCGGTGCCTGCACAACGACGCCTGCGTCGGGAGCTCCAAATGCACGACTCGCGAGATTGAATCCTGGGATGATTCCTGGGACGGGAACAATATCCTCTGGCAGAATGTGCCACCCATACAACCGACGCATCCGCTCGACAATTATTGTCCTAAGCGCCGCCGGCTCCTGAGCATAGCCATACACTCCATGCGCGGCACGGGCAACCAGCGCTGCACTGATACCGGGCGCCGACGCGACATCGGCATCCGCATACCACATTGGGATCTGATTGACATCGATGTTCCATTTAAGGCTGTCACCGCCACGGCGGTTGATAACCCGATCAAAATCGTAATTCATTGCATCATGCTCACTCCATCAATGTACAGCTGTCGAAAAGCGAAAAACGGAGGTATTCTTGCGAATACCTCCGTCCCGACCAAACAGTGAGCTACGACAGCGGTTCCAGTGCCTTGCGCATCATGTCGAGGCCTTCTTCGAGCAGTTTGCGTGGGCATGCCATCGTGATACGCACAAAATTGGCGGTGTTTGCGCCGAAATTCTTGCCATCGCCGAGCGCAACACCGAATGTTTGGAAGTAGTCTTTCGGACTTCCTTCGATACCGGCTTTGCTACAATCCACCCATGCAAGGTAGGTCGATTCGGGATTGGTGATGGTCAATTGCGGCATGTACTTCTTCACATAGTCGATGGCAAAATCACGATTGCCCTCGTAGTACTTATTCGAAGCCTTCAACCATTCATCGCCATATTTGTACGCTGCCAGTGCTCCCACGTACCCAAAGATCCCTGCGTGCGGCACAATCCCGGCTTGTGCCTTGATGTACTTCTTGCGCAATTCAGGATTTTGGATAATCGCAAAACTAAAGCCCAACCCAGGCACATTGAACGTCTTGCTCGGTGCCATCAGGGTGATGGTGTTCATCGCAATTTCGTGCGACAACGATGCAGTAGGGATGTGCTGACGACCATCGAGGATGAGATCACAGTGAATCTCGTCTGAACAGATAACCACACCCTTTTCGACGCAAATGTTGGCCATCGTTTCGAGGTCTGCCCGATTCATCAAGCGACCTGTTGGATTGTGTGGGTGACACAAAATATAGATTTTGGTGCGTTCGTCAATAGCGGCACGGAACGCAGCTTCGTCGAATTCGTAATTGATGATGTTGCCATTTTGCACCATCTTGAGTTCGGCAGTCTGCGTGACCATATCGTGGTTGGTAGCGGCATTGAGAATCGGCGGGTAGTTTGGTGTCTGGACCAAAATCCCGTCACCTGCTTTGCCCGCGGCACGAGCAGCGATGTTGAAGCCGGTGACCACACCGGGAACGTAGACAATATCAGCTGGAGTAATTTTCCAGTTATAAAGCTTTTGCATGCGTTCGACCAACAGTGTTTTCAGTTCCGCAGGTTCCCCTGCGTATCCAAAAACTCCATGCTGGGCACGATTGGTCAATGCTTCGATAACCTCGGGCGGTGAAAGAATGTCACCATCTGCTACCCACATAGGTAGGATGCCATCCCCGTACAAATTCCATTTGATGCTATCCCCACCACGCCGATCGACTACTTTGTCGAAATCGAATTGCATT
>CAIPUQ010000597.1 GCA_903868295.1 uncultured Roseiflexaceae bacterium | reverse complement strand
CCCGACTCGTGATGCGTGCGCGCAACGCAATCGTTGCAACCACCGCTCCATCCACCTCGGCGACCCAAATCCCTGACAAGCCGGCACTGCCCTGGCGCCGCCAGATGTCTTGCATCAACGCCACACCCGCCGCGTACCGCCGTTCACCAAATGCCGCTAAGAATTTATCGTGGAAGGCATCACTGTGCACATCGACCAGTGCGGCGATGTCACCCCCATGGGCACGGCGTATCGTAATGTCAGGGCGATCGGCGCTCATGCATCGAACCGCAAGCGCGTGCGACGTCCGGCGGGTGCCGGGGTCACCTGCGTCAATGTTTCGGAACCGTAGAACCACCACCACAAAAACGCCGGCACACGTGTCATGCCACCACCTTGGCTGGCATGGCACTTCCAGGCAGCGATTTTGGCGGGGATGACGTGCCGACAATCAACGCTCGTCGTAATCGGCGTGGCTTCTTCGGCGACGCGGACCACATCGATGTCGCCGTTGCGCCCAAAGGCACGTGGATTTTTGCCCAACAAACGCATCACACCAATGATGACCCGCAACAACGACGTCGAAAACGTCGAGTAGTACACCTCAGAGACCCGCCAATTGGCCTGCGCCAACGCCAACGTCGTCGCATGATGGATGGCAATGTGATCGGGATGACCATAGCCACCATACGGTGGGAAGGTAATCAGGTACTGTGGCTCGAACGCATCAATAATCGCGGCGACACGCTCGGCGACATCGGTCACCGGTGCCATGACCAACGCCTCGGGATGCAGATTGTCCGGTGTGCCCGGCATATTACTGTCACGATAATTGAGAAAATGTACCGCACCGAGATCAAGCGCCTCGGCAGCGGCGAGTTGTTCTGCAGTCCTGAGCGCACGGACGTCTGCATGGTCTGCCAAAAAGTGTTCGTCGACGGTGCCGCATTCGCCCCGCGTGGCACAGACATAGTGCACTTCGACCCCCGCAGCACGCGCCGTCAGGATAATACCGGCATTCCCAAAGGCCTCGTCGTCTGGGTGTGCATAGACCACCAGCAAGCGTTTGGGCGCGGTCACCGGGCGTCGTTCGTAGAGCTCGGTTTGCGGGCGAAAGTCCGTTGCGGTCATGCGGGACTCCTTGGAACAACGAGATTGCCCAACACACACGGTTAGCGCTCTCTGAGGGATTGAGTACCCCACTACTATACCGCATTCCGGTGAAGCATTCCGTTCTTTTGTGGGCAAAATCAATGCTATAATATGTCGTTATTACAGGAGCACGATGCTGATGAGCGCACCATCCCAACCGAGTATCGTCGACATCCTCAGCGACGCATATGCACGCCTCAACCGGGCCGCATGGATTGTCGCTATTCCCTTGGTGCTCAACGTCGCACTCTGGTACGGACCAGCGGTATCGTTTGCACCGATTCTCAACCAATCTGCCCAACTGTTGCGCGACATGCAACCCGACGATGCGCCCGAATCGACTGCCGAAATCCGTCAGATTCGCGATCAAACCATAACCGTCCTCGAAGAGCTCGGCAGCGACGACATGCGCCCGCAATTGGCCTGGCTCAATGCCGTGCCCTATACGATATACGGCTTCCGGGCTGGTGGTGCCAGTGCAGACGCGGTCGGCTTGCCGTTCATCAATGCACAACCAGCCAAAGTCGACCCCGCCACGGCCGTCTGGGTCGAGGGCTTTGGCGATGTGGCACGGAGTTTTATCGTCGTCAATGTCGTCGGCTTGTTCATGACCGCGCTCTATCTGCTCCTGGTGGCGGGGAGTGTTCGCGATTCTGCTCCCATGGACAAGTTTGGCGGGCAGCTCCTGCTGACCATGGGTCGTTTGCTGCTCTATGCACTCACCATTACGGCAATCGCCGTCGTATTGCTGATCCCGCTGTCCATCTTCACCTTCCTGCTGATTAGTATCAACCCCGCATTCGGGGCATTTGTCCTCCTGGCAGGTTCGGCGATTTGGTTATGGGCGGGCATTTATCTGGGGTTCACCCGCGAGCTGATGGTCCTCAACGACTACGGCCCGTTCCAGGCAATACGGGCCAGCATCACACTGGTGCGTACATCGTTTTGGCGGGTGGTATCGTTCGTGGGGGTCTTGTTGGTGGTGGTCGCTGGGATGGGGATTGTGCTGGCAGGCATGATCGGCACCCAAGCAGGCCTCATCGGCGCAATTATTGTCAGTGCCTATCTGATGAGTGGGATATCCGTCGCACGCATGCGCTTCGTGCAACTCCATCAGGGTGCTCCGACCGTCCAAATCGCCTAAAGAGTCTCGAGTGCTGCGCCTGGGGAGCGATCCCCTTGATCACAGGAAAGATAGTTGAATGACTGACGCATCAATGCAAGGATCCACCTACGACGAGAGTCAAATTCAGGTTCTCGAAGGTATGGAAGCGGTGCGCAAGCGCCCGGGCATGTACATTGGACCCACCGATATCAACGGGTTGCACACCATGGTGCGTGAAGTCGTCGACAACTCCGTCGACGAAGTCATGGCCGGCCGTGCCACCAAAGTCATGGTCACCATCCACCAAGACGGCTCGGTAACCGTCCGTGACGACGGCCAGGGCATCCCCGTCGGTATCCACCCCAAAATGGGCATCAGCACGTTGACCGTGGTCATGACCGTGCTCCACGCTGGCGGCAAGTTCGGCGGCACCGGCTACAAAGTATCGTCAGGTCTGCACGGCGTGGGTGTTTCCGCAGTAAACGCATTATCGTCGTACTGCAAAGTGACGGTCTATCGCGCCGGCCGTGAGTACTACCAAGAGTTCCGCTGCGGCGCACCCGTCAGCGAGGTCATCGAGGTCGGTCCCACCGAAGAGCACGGCACCGAGACGACCTTCATGCCCGATACGACCATCATCCAATCGATCGAGTACAACTTCAAAACCTTGGCCCAGCGCTTCCGCGAGATGTCGTACCTCAACAAAGGGCTGCGCTTCCGTTTCGTCGACGAACGCGACGGCAACGAACTGAGCTTTTACTTCGAAGGTGGCATCGGCTCGTATGTGCGCCATCTCAACAAAGATCGCGTTACCCTGCACAAAAATCCTTTTTATGTGGATCGCGTATCAGACGACGTCGCGGTCGAGATTTCGCTGCAATATACCGAAGCCTACGACACCGATTCGATCTATTCGTTCGCCAACAACATCAACAACACCGACGGCGGCGCCCACGTCACGGGCTTTCGCAATGCGCTCACCCGGGTCATCAATGCATATGCCCGGAGCAAGAATCTGCTCAAAGAAAACGAAGGCAACCTGACCGGCGATGACGTCCGCGAAGGTCTGACCGCGGTTATCAGCGTCAAGCTCCGCGACCCGCAGTTCAGCTCGCAGACCAAAGAAAAGCTCGTCAGCCCCATCGCCGCCACCGCCGTCAATACCGTCTTTGGCGAAGCATTGCAGATGTGGCTCGAAGAGAACCCCGCCGAGGGCAAACGCGTCATCGAAAAGTGTATTTCGGCTGCTCGTACCCGACTGGCCGTCCAAAAAGTCCGCGAAACAGCCCGCAAAGGCCTGCTCGAAGGCTTTTCGCTGCCCGGCAAATTGGCCGACTGCTCCGACAACAACCCCGCCAACTGTGAACTGTTCATCGTCGAAGGTGACAGCGCCGGCGGGAGTGCCAAGCAAGGCCGCGACCGACGCTTCCAGGCCATCCTCCCGTTGCGCGGCAAGATCCTCAACGTCGAGAAAAGCCGGCTCGACCGCATGCTCTCCAACAACGAAGTGCGCGCGCTGATAACCGCCATTGGTGCCAGCGTCGGCGATCAGTTCGATATCTCCAAAATCCGCTACCATCGTGTGTTTTTGATGTCGGACGCCGACGTCGACGGGAGCCACATCCGCACCCTGCTGCTGACGTTCTTCTTCCGCTATATGCGACCCTTGATTACCAGCGGTAATCTGTATATCGCCCAACCACCGTTGTTCCGCGTCCGCGTCGGCAAAAACGATCGCTACGTATACACCGACCAAGACCGCGAAGCATACGTCGCCACCCTGACCCCGGCCGAACGCAACCGCGTCGAGCTCCAGCGCTACAAAGGGCTGGGCGAAATGAACGCCGAACAACTCTGGGACACGACGATGAACCCCGCAAACCGCGTTATCCTCAAGGTCACCATGGACGATGCCGTCGCCGCCGAAGAAACCTTCACCATGCTGATGGGCGATCTCGTGCCTCCACGCAAACGCTTCATCCAGACCCACGCTCCTGAGGTCCGCAACCTCGATATCTAATCGTCCATTGACCCACGGTGTGATATTGGTCCACGGCATGCCATTGGCCCACGGCATGCCGTGGGCCAAAATTCGGTTTGACAACGTACTTTTTGCGTCGTATACTGAAAAAAGAGTTTTGGGGGTGTAGCTCAGCTGGTAGAGCGCGACAATCGCACTGTCGAGGCCAGGAGTTCGAGCCTCCTCACCTCCACCAAGTTCATAATGTCTGGGGCAATAGCTCAGTTGGTAGAGCGCAACGCTGGCAGTGTTGAGGTCTGGGGTTCGACCCCCCATTGCTCCACCAGTCAATCACCGCAATCATACGATTGCGGTGATACTCTTTTATGCCCAAAAATACCCTATCATAGAGGCACGAAGCGTTATCAAGAGGCACCCTATGCATCCACATCGTGAATATCAGGCAAAACGCGCACGCCTCGCACAACACATGCAGGCACACGGCTTGAACGGTTTGTTGCTTACTCGGAGCGCCAACGTCAGTTGGCTTTCGTGCGGCGGCCAAGCACATGTCGGCCTCAATAGCGAGAGCGCTGTTGCCAACATTTTGTGCACCCCTGAGCGCGATTACCTCGTCGCCAGTGGTATCGAGATGCCGCGCATGCTGGCCGAAGAAATGACCGATCTGCCCGTGACGCCGCATGTGTTCCCCTGGTTCGAGCCGCAGCAACGCGATGCGTGGATCGACGGCCTGTGTGGCGCGGGCACCTGGGCGAGTGACCTCCCCGGTGCACGCTCGCAGGCAGCGGCACTCACCGACCTGCGCGTCACCCTCGAGCCCGAAGAAATCGATCGCTACCGCGCACTCGGCGCAGCAACCGGACGCGCCGTCGAGGCAGTCACCCGGGCAGTCCGACCAGGGATGCGCGAGTTCGAGGTAGCCGGCTTGTTGGCGGCGCATGTCTACGCGATGGGCGCAGCACCGGTGGTCACGTTGGTGGCTGCAGACGACCGCCTGCTCCAGTTCCGTCACCCCATCCCCACCGACGCACGCGTCCAAAAAACCGCCATGGTCGTGGTCTGCGCGCGCCGCAACGGCTTGATCGTATCGGCCACGCGGCTCGTGTCGTTCGGCGCAATGGATGCAACCATGGCCCAGCGGGCCGCAGATTGTGCGGCGGTCGATGCCGCTGCCTGGCATGCAACGGTACCCGGACAAACCCTCGGTAGCGCGTTCCAGGCCATCATCGCGGCCTACCACGAGCGTGGTCACCTGAACGAGTGGCACAAACATCATCAGGGCGGTGTGACCGGCTACGAAAACCGCGAAATCCAGGCACGCCCCGACAGCACCCACATCATCGGGGTCAATCAGGCATTTGCGTGGAACCCGAGCATCACCGGCACCAAATCCGAAGACACCATGATTGTCACCGCCAATGGTCCCGAATCGTTGTCTACCACCGGCGATTGGCCCATGCAGCAGGTCACCATCGGCGGCACCGTCTACGAGCGGCCGGCGGTTTTGATCAACTAGACTCCATACCAATCACGCCCCCGTCGGCAGTGCCGACGGGGGCGTGTGTGCGTCTGCACCTAGGCATTGAGCAAATCAGCGACAATCAGCTTCTTCATGCCCATCATCGCCTGCATGGCCCGTTGCGCTTTGGCCGGGTCAGGGTTGCCCAACGCCTCGCCGAGCTGCACCGGCACGACCTGCCAGGTCACCCCGAAGCGGTCAACCACCCAGCCGCATTGTTGCTCGGTCCCACCCGCAGCAAAGGCATCGTAATAATGGTCGACCTCGGCTTGGTCGGCGCAATCGATCATGAACGACACCGCAGAGTTCATGGTCATGTACGGTCCACCATTGAGTGCATGGATTTCGCGCCCATCCAGCGACATGGTCAGCGTGAACGTCGTACCATCGGCGTTGGTCTGATGTGCGGTCAAATGGGAATTGGGGAAGAGCGCAAGATAAAACTGCGCTGCCTCGTATGCATTGGTGTCGAACCACAAAAACGGGGTAATTTTTGGCACGGTGCGCTCCTTTGTCACGATGAAGGCAAAGTATATCACACCGCATTTTGACTGACCGGTCAGTTTGTTTTGAGCACCAGGATACGCCAAAATACGTTGTTCCGTACGTTACAATAATCACAATGTGTACGCAATCAAAGGACGCCCCATGCGAATCCCGACCCTTGTCCGACTGAGTGCCATCCACGTATCCGTCGCGTTGACGTTGTTGCCCATCAACAGCACCCTCAACCGCATCATGATTACCGAACTGGGTATTTCTGCGACCCTCGTCGCATTACTCGTATCGGTGCCGTATCTGCTTTCGCCGATGCAACTCTGGATCGGCTCACTCGGCGAACAGCGCCCGATTTGGGGATATCATCGCAGCCCCTACATCATCATCGGCCTGTTCCTCTGTGCATTTGGAGCAGCCAGTTCACCCACCGCTGCGTTCGCCATATATGACGGACTGTGGTGGGGCATACCGTTTGGGTTTTTGGCGTTCGGTGCGTGGGGCTTCGGATTCAACTTTGCGACGGTCTCGTATCTCGCCTTGGCGACCGAGCTGTCGAGCCCCCAAGAACGCTCCAAAACGGTCGGCGTGATGTGGTTTGTCCTCATCCTGAGCATGATCATTGGCGGTATCAGTTTTTCTCGTGCCATCGAGCCCTATTCACACGAACGCCTCATCACTGCCTTCATCGAGATGGCCGGTTTGGCACTGGGTATCGGTCTGCTCGGCGTCATCGGGCTCGAGCAACGCGGTCCTGCAGCAGTACCCGCCGAGCAGCGACCCAGCATGCAGGTCGTTTTGCGCACGGTATGGGGCAATCCGCAGGCCAAACGGTTCTTCGTCTATCTCATATTATTGTTGGTTGGCTTGCTGGGTCAGGATGTGCTGCTCGAGCCATATGCAGGTGACATCTTCGGCGTTCCACCGGCGGTCACCACACGCTACACCTCGATCTGGGGAGCGACGTTGTTGGTGGGGCTCTTGATTACCAGCCCACTCACCAAACGCTACGGCATGAAGCGCGTCGCGGGCAGTGGAGCCGTCATCGCAGCACTCGGGTTGGGGTTGATTGTGTCAGCCGGCGCTGTTCATGCAGTCGGACTATTGGTGCCAGGGCTGGCAGTGTTCGGCTTTGGGTCGGGGATTTCTACCGCGGCCAACCTTGCGCTGATGCTCGACATGACCGTGGCTGGCCAGGTCGGTATTTTTATTGGTGCCTGGGGCGTGGCAGATGCGCTGGCGCGCTTCGGGGGCACCATGCT